>JAFPQL010000010.1 GCA_017414145.1 Oscillospiraceae bacterium
AGTGCCGCGGCGCCTGCCGCAGCGATTCTGCGCGTTGTTTTCCTGTTCATGATAAACCTGCCTTTCCAAAATCAGTAGGGGTTCCCGTTTTTTCTGTCTGTCTGTTTTGAGTGGATGAGAGGGGGACTCTGCATGATTTTATGGTACAGCCCGTCACTTAAATCAATCTGAAAAAAGGCAATAAATGAGAAATGCACACCGTCGGGAGAACGGTGTGCGATTTCGGAAAATAATGTATCTGCTGCGATATTCCGCGATTGTGAGAGCAGGATGAAAGTTTTGTGAGCGCGGAATGAATCTATCACACAGCAATATTTGATGCGGGCTTACCGGCGGTCCGGCAGCGGAACCGCGGCGCGGAGAATGCTCTCGCGTGACGGGCGGCTCTTTTTTGCCTCGTATAGCTGGGCGTCGGCGCGGTCGAGCAGACCGGCGGGATCGGTTTTGTCGCCGCTCATCGCTCTGGTGTATCCGGCGCTGACCGACAGGATGTATTTGTCGTTGCTGCCGGCGCTGCGCACGGTGTCCTTGATCGCGCTGCGGAAGCTGTCGGCGCCGCGGTCGCTGTCTGCGCGGAATACGACGACAAACTCATCACCGCCGATGCGGGCCGGGAAGGCATTGGCACTGCGGCAGACCAGACGGAGCGCATCCGCCGCGTGGCAGAGCGCGTGGTCGCCCTCCAGATGCCCGAAGCTGTCGTTGATGCTCTTGAAATAGTCGATGTCCGCATACATGACATACAGCGCCTGTCCGTCCGGCAGCACGGGGTTTTCCAGTGCGTCTTCGAGATGCAGCAGCAGGTCGCGGCGGTTGCTCAGCTGCGTCAGGGCGTCCTTCGTCACCTTTTCCTGCTGGAAGTCGAAGATGGTCGAGACCATTGCGACGGTGAGGAAGGTGCAGACAATCGTCAGGTCGGGCAGCAGGAGTTCCAGCGCGGAGCCGAGCAGCGGCAGAATCAGAAATACCGCGAGCTGGACGGCCTTCTTGTGTCTGGCAGGGGGCTGCTTATAGCCGTAATGCAGCGCGACGTCCGTATCGGCAATCATATAGCTGAACGGGATGATGTACTGCACATGAAAGAGCGGCCCGCGGTGATAGTTGTTGGCGGCGTCCACGGAAAACAGCCAGCCGGTGCGGATTGAAATCAGCGCGAGTCCCAGCATCAGTGCGGCGGGCAGCAGCAGCAGCGGCGTCTGCCTGCGCGTAAAGGTTTTGCCGCTGAAGACGACATAGAGATATCTCAGACCGAGATACGGGCTGACTGCAGTTGCCGTGAAGTAGAGGATATTCAGCAGATAGTTGATGCCCGACGGAATTGCCGCTACGCCGTTGATCAGCGCCCAGAGCATATCAAACAGAATCATCAGGGCGAGGCCGCCGAGCAGCGCGGAGAGATAGGTCTGTTCAATGGATTTGTCCGTGCGCCGCAGCTTGCGGGACAGCACGACCATGACGACCACACAGATCAGATTCAGTTCAGCGTAGAGGATTTTTTCGTTCGTCACTTCCGGACACCTCCCGACAGGACAGTCTCTTTGTTTCTTACGGAATATCGCGCAGCAGCACCGCCAGCACGGAATTTGAGACGAGCCAGCCCTGCGGCGTCATGGCAAGTCTGCCGTGCTCTGATGACAGATACTGCGGAATCAGCGGTTTTGCGGCACGCATCAGGGCGGCCTCCGATACCGGATAATCGGCGGGACGGATTCCCTCGCTGAGGCGCAGTCCGAGCATGATGCGTTCCCCGTCTGTCAGCGGATGCGCGTCCGTGACGGTTTCCGGCTGAAGCGGGGCTGTGATGAAGGCCGCAAGATCCCGCGGTACGGCAAGGCGTTTACCGTCCCGGCAGGAATGTGCCGCCGGCCCGATGCCGTAATAGGGGATTCCGCACCAGTATTTGCAGTTATGTCTGGAGGCAAAGCCTTCCCTCGCAAAGTTGGAGATTTCATAGTGTGAAAAGCCGTTTTCCGTCAAAAACGCGTGCATTTCCAGATAGCGGTCGGCGGTTTCGTCGGCGGAGAGCAATGCCGGCGGGGCGATGCCGAACGGTGTTTCCGGCTCGATTTTCAGCAGATAGGCGGACAGATGCGTCACCGGAAGCGAGACTGCCGTTTCGAGATCCCGCCGCAGACTGCTGCTGTCCTGATGTGCCAGCCCGATCATCAGATCGACGGACAGATTGTGAAATCCGGCTTCGGCCGCGGCACGGACGGCGCGGACAGCCTGTTCCGCCGTATGCTTTCTGCCCAGCAGCCGCAGGGTGTCGTCCGAGAAGGACTGCACGCCCAGAGACAGCCGGTTGATGCCCGCCGCTTTCCATTCGGCAAGACGCTCAGCGGTGACGGTCAGCGGGTTTGCCTCCAGCGTGATTTCCGCGTCCGGTGAGAGCGTCAGACGCGCCCTTGCCGCACCGAGCATTCTGCCGAGCATGGCAGGGGGCAGCAGAGAGGGCGTTCCGCCGCCGAAATAGACCGTATCTGCGGGCAGATGCGCCGGCAGCGCATGAAGATTGCGGCAGACCGCATCCGTATAGTCCGAAACGGCCTTTGCGCTGTACCGTTCCGCGTAAAAGTCGCAGTACGGGCATTTCACCGCACAGAACGGCACATGAATGTAGATGCCGGATTTCATTCGTGCTTGATTGCGACGATCAGTTTGCCGAAGAACATATCATAGAGAAAGCCGAGCACAAAGGACAGGAGAAACGGCAGGACGCCGCCGAGCAGAAACTGCATTGCCGAGGTCTGCGTGAAGTAATTGTAGAGAACCAGAATGAAGCCGGTCAGTGACAGAACCGTGTGGACGGCAAGCGACGCTTTGCCGTTGACGCAGCGGGTGCCGCATTCGGGACAGTGCTTGCCGGCGGAGCTCATGCCGCCGCAGCGTGCCTTCAGAAGCGGGGTAAAAGTCTTTTTGCCGCAGTGCGGGCAGGTGTGCATCATGTTGTGGAACCTCCTTGAACCGCAGCCGGCAGGATTCCGGCTGTTATCAGGTACTTGAGATTGATTTGCCGGCGCCGTTCGCATTCGGCGAGCAGCTGTTCGCGTCCGGCAGCATCGCGGCGCAGTGCGTCCAGTGTCTGCCGCCTGCGTGCGGCATCCTCTTTCATTGCCCGCGCAAATTCCGGATAATCGGCACCGGCGGTATCCATGCCGCGTTCGGCGTCACTTCTCCGGTGCTGTTCAAATTCGCGTCTGGTCGGCAGAGCTTCAAGAAAATCGCCCTGATAGTCCGCTCTGATGCAGAGCAGATCCTCCGTGTAGGGGAATTGCGGCGCTGCATCTCCGACCGTGAGCGTGCAGCCGTATTGCAGCAGAAAGCCGACGGCGGACTGCAGATCGCCGGTCCGGTCAAAGAGCGGGAGAATGAGCTGCTCTGTCCATTGCAGGGTCTGACGGGCAGCATCCTGAAGCGCGGCAGGCTCCGCGGAGCCGGGCAGCGCGCCGGACAGTGCATCGAGTGTATCGCGGTCCCATGTGTCCGGATAATGGGCGCGGTAGAAGAACGGGAGCGGTCGCAGCCATGCGGGTGACGGGGCAGCGAGCGCCTGCTCCAGCGCGGGGCAGTACAGCGTTGCAATGCCGCAGAGGACGGCGGGCGCCTTTTCCGGCTGCGGACAGAGCGCGATGATGCCGACGGTATCGGCGCCGGTCATCCGCGCAAAGACATCGGCTTTTTCCGCTGCCGGGTGAAAGCCTTGCTGCGTCAGTGCCGTTCCGAACACACGGCTGAACACGGATTCTGCGGTCGTGAGCATTGCAGTTCCTCCGTTTCTCAGATGTCAATCGGTTGGAAAGCGGTCACTCGTCAAATTTCAGCACGGCCATGAACGCATCGGACGGCACCTCGACCGTTCCGAGCTGACGCATCCGCTTCTTGCCCTCCTTCTGCTTTTCGAGCAGCTTCTTCTTTCGGGTGATATCGCCGCCGTAGCACTTCGCAAGGACATCCTTTCTGAGCGCTTTGACCGTTTCTCTGGCGATGATCTTGCCGCCGATGGCCGCCTGAATCGGCACCTCAAAGAGCTGGCGCGGGATGTTTTCCTTCAGCTTTTCCGCAATTTTGCGCGCTCTGGGGTACGCCTTTGAATCGTGAACGATGAAGGACAGCGCATCGACAATCTCGCCGTTGAGCAGGAAGTCGAGCTTGACGAGCTTGGAGGGCTCATAGCCCGCGAGCTCATAGTCCAGCGAGGCATAGCCTCTGGTACGCGATTTCAGTGCGTCAAAAAAGTCGTAGATGATCTCGTTCAGCGGGAGCGTGTAGTGCATTTCCACGCGGACATCGTCGAGATACTGCATATCCTTGAAGATGCCGCGGCGCTCCTGACAGAGGTCCATGATGCCGCCGACATATTCCTTCGGGGCGAGGATGCTCGCCTTGACGACCGGCTCCTCCGCAAGCTGAATGTTTGCGGGGTTCGGGTAATTCGACGGGTTGTCAATCATGATGACCTCGCCGTTTGTCTGCGTGACGCGGTAGATGACTGACGGTGCGGTCGTTACGAGGTCAAGGTCATACTCGCGCTCCAGACGCTCCTGAATGATCTCCATGTGGAGCAGTCCCAGAAATCCGCAGCGGAATCCAAAGCCCAGCGCGACGGAGGTTTCCGGTTCAAAGGACAGTGCGGCGTCGTTGAGCTGGAGCTTTTCCAGCGCATCGCGCAGATCGTTGTAATGGGCGCCGTCTGCGGGGTAGATGCCGGAAAAGACCATCGGTGCGACCTTGCGGTAACCGGGCAGCGGCTCCTTGCAGGGATTGTTCGCGAGCGTGACGGTGTCACCGACTCTGGTATCGCCGATGCTTTTGATCGAGGCGGTCAGATAGCCGACCTCGCCGGCGCGGAGAATGCCCTGATTGATATGCTCCGTCGCACTCATGACACCCGCCTCGACGATCTGGAATTCTGCGCCGGTTGCCATCAGACGGATCCGGTCACCGATTTTGACCGTTCCCTCCTTGATGCGGACATAGATGATAACGCCCTTGTAGGAATCGTAGAAGCTGTCGAAGATCAGTGCCTGCAGCGGCGCATTCTCGTCGCCCTGCGGCGCGGGGACATCCGTGACGATGCGCTCTAACACCTCCTCGATGTTCAGGCCGGTCTTGGCGGACACGCGGGGGGCGTCCAGTGCCGGAATGCCGATGACGGATTCGATTTCCTCCGCGACGCGCTCCGGTTCGGCAGAGGGCAGGTCGATCTTGTTGATGACCGGGACGATCTCAAGATCCGCTTCCACGGCAAGATAGGTGTTCGCAAGGGTCTGCGCCTCGATGCCCTGCGAGGCATCGACGACGAGCAGCGCGCCCTCACAGGCGGCAAGCGACCGGCTGACCTCGTAGTTGAAATCGACATGGCCGGGCGTGTCGATCAGGTTGAAGCGATAGGTCTGGCCGTCCTTCGCCGTATAGTCCAGCGCAACCGCACGCGCCTTGATCGTGATGCCGCGTTCCCGTTCGATGTCCATGCTGTCGAGGAGCTGCTCCTCCATGTCGCGGACTGCGACAGCGCAGGTTTTCTCCAGGATGCGGTCGGCAAGGGTCGATTTGCCGTGGTCAATGTGCGCAATGATGCTGAAATTGCGGATATTCTGATTCGCCACAGGGCGTTCCTCCGTTTCATGACTGATATGTCTCTATTATAACATATTGTGCCGGTTTAGTCAATGAAATGCGGAACATCGGCGCGGAAACCAGCAAAATCTGACGGTCGCTGCGAAGATTCTTGACAAAAACTGCTGTTCGGGCTATAATAAATGCAGAGCTTACCGCAGAAAGGATGTTGGATATGGCAGTCAGAATCATTGCGGACAGTACCTGCGATCTTTCACAGGAGCTTGTGACCCGGTACGGCATCACGATCATGCCGCTCTATGTCTCGCTGGGCGATGTGAGCTACCGCGACGGCGTGAACATCACCGCCGCCGATATTTTCCGGTATGTGGACAGCGGAGGCGGTCTGCCGAAAACCGCGGCGGTCACGGCTGCGGATTTTCTCGACTGCATTGACAGCGTGCGGAAAGAGCATCCGGATGACGAGGTCATTCTCATCACCATCAGCTCGGAGTTTTCGAGCTGCTATCAGAACGCAGCACTCGCCGCGGAATCTGCGGAGGGCGTCTGGGCAGTGGATTCCCGCAATCTGTCCACGGGCTTCGGTCATGTCGTGCTGACGGCAGCGGAGCTTGCGGAGGAGGGGCTTTCCGCGCAGGAAATCACGGAGAAGCTGCAGGAGATCATTCCGCTGGTCGATGCGAGCTTTATTGTCAACCGGCTGGACTATCTGCGCAGGGGCGGACGCTGCTCGGCAATTGCCGCGCTCGGCGCAAATCTGCTGAAGCTGAAGCCCTGTATCGCTGTGCAGGACGGCAAAATGACCGTTGTGAAGAAGTACCGCGGCAGCTATGAGAAATGCGTTGAGCAGTATGTCAGGGACCGTCTCGCGGAGCCGGACAAGGCCGTGCAGCACCGGATTTTCATTACCCATGCGGCGGCTTCGGCAGAGGCGGTGCAGACCGCTGACCGCACCATCCGCGAAATCGCGCCCTTTGATGCAATCACGGAGACGACTGCCGGCTGTACGGTGTCCAGCCACTGCGGACCCGGTACGCTCGGTGTGCTGTTTATCCGGAAGGCATGATGCGGGACTGTCCCGCCTGAAATGAGGTTGTATGGAGATATCCGTCGTTCTGGAGCAAATGGGGAAGCTCTTTCTGATTTTATGCCTCGGCGTGCTGCTGGCGAAGAAGAAGCTGCTGGATGTTCACACCAAGCAGAAGCTGACAAAGCTGCTGCTGTATGTCTCAACTCCGCTGATGATGGTTGATGCGTTTCACGACCGGATGCTGATGGTCAGTCAGCAGGAGCAGGAGAGTGTGCCGGTCGGAACCCTGTTTGCCGATTCCTTTCTGTTTTATGCGCTGCTGACGGTGCTGTCGCTCGCGCTGGTGTACGGCATCCGCGTGCCGAAGCCGCAGCGGAGGCTGTATCTGTTCATGACGATTTTCGGCAATGTCGGCTTCATGGGCTTTCCGGTTGTGGAATCCGTGTACGGCAAGGAGGGGCTGTTTTACGCCGCGATTGTCAACAGCGTGTTCAATATCATCATTTACACATTCGGTGTGCTGCTGATGGGCGGCGCATCGGCAGGGGACGGCAGCCTGATGCGACGGCTGCGTGCCGTTGCCTGGAAAAAGCTGCTGCTGACGCCTGCGGTTCTGGCGACGGCGGCCGGTGTTCTGATTTTTGTGTTCCGCATCCGGATGCCGGCGCTGCTTGCCGATACCTGTGATTCGCTCGGCGGGCTGACTTCTCCGCTGGCCATGCTGGTGGTCGGCGCAAACCTCAGTGCGGTGCCGGTCAAAGCCGTGCTGTCGAACATGAAGCTGAATCTCTATGTGCTGCTGCGTCAGACGGCGCTGCCGCTGCTGTTCTGGCTGATGCTGAAGCCCTTTGTGCAGCATCCGGTGCTGGCGCCGACGCTGCTGCTGCTCTCGTGTATGCCGGTTGCCAATACCACGGCGCTGTTTGCGACGGAGTATCACGGGGATGAGGGGCTCGCCTCGCAGGGCATCTTCCTGACGACGCTGTTTTCGCTTGTCTCCTTTCCGCTGATGATCTGGATCTGCTGCTGAAAAACCTGTCACTGCGGCGCAGATGACCGGCTGACATTTCGGCGGGCCGTGATGTAACCGGCATGAACATCAATCGGGATTTCCCGATATTCTGATATGAAAATGCCCCTGAGTGCTTTGAATCACCCAGGGGCATCAATTTTGTATGGGACTTCTTCCGATATGAAAGCTGCTGTTTCGTTATCCGAGATGCAGGACATTGAGCAGGAGAATCCAGCTCATGCCGTAATAGGTCACGACGGCGACAAGGTCGTTGATCGTCGTAATCAGCGGACCGGACGCGACTGCGGGGTCCACCTTGATCTTCTTGAAAAACAGCGGAATCAGCGTGCCGACCGCGCTGGAAATCAGCATCGCCAGCATCAGGGAGATGCCGATACATCCCGATACGGAGAAGGCAAACCGCAGGTCATGCTGCTTGAACAGGAAGATATACAGCCCGACCATGCCGAAGGATAAGGTGCCGAGCAGCAGGCCGTTGCACAGACCGATCCGCATTTCCTTTGCGACCAGATGCAGCTTTTGCTGCACCGTCAGATTCTCGTTAATCAGCACACGGATCGTCACGGCAAGCGACTGCGTGCCGACATTACCGGCCATGTCCAGAATCAGCGACTGAAATGCCATAATCAGCGTGAGCTGCGCGATGACCTTCTCAAAGACGCCGACCACAGCCGACACCAGAAGGCCGAGTCCGAGCAGAATCAGCAGCCACGGCAGACGCTTTTTCATACTCTGCGTCAGCGGCTCCTGCAAATCCTCCTCTGCGGTCAGACCTGCAAACCGTGCATAGTCCTCGCCCATTTCGTCATCGACGACCTCGATGATGTTCTTGGCCGTGATGACACCGAGCAGCTGATTGCTGTTGTCCAGCACGGGAATCGAGTCCTCCGAATAATCCTTCAGTTTCTCGATACAGTCGTCAATCGACTCATGCGCGTAGACATAGGGGAAGGAGGTGACGATCAGGCTTTCCAGATTGTCTCCGCTCCTTGC
>JAFPQL010000103.1 GCA_017414145.1 Oscillospiraceae bacterium
TACGCAATCGGCGTGGCACAGCCGGTCTCCGTTCTGGTCGAGACCTTCGGCACGGGCAAAAAGCCCGATGCGCAGCTCGCGGATGCCGTTGTCAAGTGCTTTGACCTGCGTCCGGCCGGTATCATCCGGACGCTGGAGCTCCGCAAGCCGCAGTACCGCAAGCTGGCGGCATACGGCCACATGGGCAGAGAGGATCTGCAGCCGGCGTGGGAGCGCACCGACCGTGTCGATGCCCTGCTGGCAGCCGTCAAGGACTGATCATATTCACGCGGGATGCCCGTTTACGCGGGTGTCCCGCTTTTTTTATGTTTTTTTCAGCGGAGCGTGACCGGCTGGTGTGCATCTGCGTCCCTTATGGTGAACGGAAAGGAGGTTCCGCATGAACGACAACGAAATCATGGATCTGTACTGGGCGCGGGACGAAGCCGCGATCCGGGAAAGTGCGGCGCAGTACGGCGCATACTGCGGTACCGTCGCACGGCATATCCTGCACGCGCCGGCAGATGAGGAGGAATGCGTCAACGATACATGGCTGCACGCATGGAACGCGATGCCGCCCGACCGTCCGAACCGGCTGAAGCTGTATTTTGCCCGCATCACGCGCAATCTGGCGCTGGATCGCTGGCGGCGGCGGCAGACCCGGAAATCGGGCGGCGGCCAGACGGCGCTCTGTCTGGACGAACTGGAGGAGGTGCTCGGCAGCAGCGCGGAATTTCCGGAGCAGCTGGAGCTGCGGGAGCTGCTGGAGCGCTTTCTGGAGGGGCTGCCGGTCAGACAGCGGGAGGTCTTTCTGCTGCGGTACTGGTATTTTCAGCCGCTGGATGACATCGCAGAACGGTACCGGATTTCAGAGGGTGCCGTCAAAATGATTTTGCAGCGTGTGCGGGAAAAGCTCCGCGCATATCTGAAAGGGGAGGGGATTTTCGTATGAAAAACAGTGAAAAGCTGCTGGACGCCCTCGGCGGCATCCGCGACGACCTGATTCCCGACGCGGACAGCAAACGCCTGCCCGCCGCGTTCCGGAATGTGCTGACCGCAGCCTGCGGACTCTGCGCCGCATTCGCCGTCATCGGCGTCGGCATGAAAATTTACGGGCGGGTACACAGCGGTCTGCCTGCCGATTCCGGCCCCGACACCACATCTGTCTCGACAACGGTGACCGGTGTCACGACCGATCTGACCGATCTGCCGCCGCAGTTTCAGTCTGTGCGGGAGCTCTGGGAGAATCTGCCGCAGGCGGCATGGATTCCGCAGAAAAACGGAACGGCGCCGCTGCATCTTCAGATGCAGGCGTTTGCGCAGCCGGTTTCCGCCGCAGATGCCGGCCGGCTTGCCTCTCCTTCGGCGCTGGACGCCGCACAGAATGCGCCTGCCGTGCTGCCGGTCTTTCAGAATCTCGGCTGCGGCACGGACGATCCCGCGAAATCCCCGCAGGCGCTGAGCGAGGAGCAGACGAAGGCGCTTCTGCTGCGCGCCGCGGAAATGCTGGAGCTGACACCCGCCGAGCCTGCCGGCATCTATTTCGACGAGGCACACGGCCTTCTGACCGGTTATGGTTATGAGATGCAGTCCGGTGGGGCGGTGCTGTCCGCGTCCCGTGACGGCACGGTGCAGCTCCGGCTCCGGCAGCCGCTGAACGGCACATCGCCGGAGACATTTGTCCGGGAACAGTACGGCGTGCTGATGAACTGGTCGGAAACCGCGGGCGTGCTGCGGGAGACCGGCGATACGGCGGTCTGCTGTCTGTATGAGCAGTCACACGATCCGGTGTCGGCGCGGCTGCATGAGAATCTCTGCTGCATCGAGGCGGAGATTGACCGGCAGACGGATACCGTGACGGCCGTCACCTTCCGGAATCTGCTGACTGCCGCGTCGTATCTCGGAGATTACGCCGTGATTCCGGTGCAGGAGGCGCTGGAACAGTTCCTCGCTTTTGATCTGCATGACGCCGGTGCGCAGGATGTTCCGCCTGCTGCGGATGCTCTGCCCGGCGGCAGGGTGCCGGAGAATCTGGTGGAATGCACAGAGCTGCTGTACCGCTATGACCCGCATGAGCCGGTGATTGCGCCGTTTTACCGCATCTGGGTGCGCACGACGGGTCTGACCGGTGACCGCGGTGCCGCCGGCGAATCGTTTACGCCGTTTGATGTGCCGGCAGTCCGCGAGCCTGCGGACGGCACGAACGGCAGGACGATCTGGGACGGGCTCGACACGGCGTCCGATGCAGAGAAAAAGACCGGGACGCAGAAGCTGGTCTGGGATGTCGGCTTCATCGGCACGGTACAGCAGAAGGATGACGGAATGGCCGAGTCGCATCTGATGCCGAGTCCTGCGGGCCGTGCAGAAATTGACCGCGATACGCTGCCGGTCTTCCGCCGCGGAGCGGTACCGAACCAAATGCTCTCCGAGGAGCAGATGACGGCGCTTCTGACACGGACGGCAAACGCGCTGGGTCTGGCGCCCGGCACGGCGGAGCCGAATTACAAGGACAATGACAACAAGATTCTCCTCAGCATGGAAATGCGCTGCTTCGGGGCGATCCTGACCGCCGAGTGGAACGGCACGGTCCGCATCAGATATACCCTCGCGGAGCCGGTGCCGGACGATGCGCAGGAGCAGGGGACCGCGGTGTCGGACGCTGCGTTCATCCGGTATGTCACCGAAAAATACCGGCCGCTGCTGCAATGGGAAAAGACGGAATCCTATGTCCGGCGGGATTACAGTGAGATTGGCAGAACAGAACAGAAATCATACTGCATTTACGAAGCGTCCGACGACCCGGTGCAGGCGCTGCTGAACGACTGCCTCTGCAGAATGGAGGTGACGCGGGACGGCGCGAAGAGCATCGGCACTGTGACATTCCGGAATCATCTGACAAATGCGGAATACATCGGGGAGTACGAGCGGATTTCAGAGGCGGAGGCACGCGAAAAGCTGCTCTCGTCGGACATCCGGCGCCTGGTTCCGTCCCTGCCGGCGGACAGCCCGATCCTGGACGGAAATATTTCCGGAGCGGAACTTATCTATCCTGTGCCGTCTGCACTGTATCTGCCGTGCTACCGGTTCTGGGTGCAGCTCCCTTCGGCGGAACACAGCGGCTTCACCGAGTGGAGGCCGATTGACATTCCGGCGGTCAGGGCGGAGCTGACAGTGACACCGGCGCATCACGGAAACTGAGCGGGGGGACAGCGCCCGCCGATTCCGGTCTGCATTTTTGACAGTTTTCCCCCTGA
>JAFPQL010000104.1 GCA_017414145.1 Oscillospiraceae bacterium
CGTACCCCTGATCAGGATGCGCTTCGGGAGAAGTTTTACGGGAGAGGCTGACTATGAAATACAACGATAACGGCGGCCGTTTCACCGCTGAATATTGTGAAGCACTGCATATCTACTATATGGCTGAAAGTGTTGCCGGCGGACACGCCGACTGAGATTACCAAAGCAGATTTCGATCGCTTTGAGGATCCGGATTTTTCTCCGGCCGGCCTTCGCAAACTCAGTACCTGTATTTACAACGGTCACCGTTTCGCGCATAATACACCGGAACAGGAAGAAAAGATCCGCATCATCCGGGCGGAGGAAGAAGCACGCTGGAAAAAGCAGTACGGAGGGAACCCGTGATGGCCGGGAAGTGGAAAATGAACGGCAGCTACACCGCCCGCTATTCCGAAGCGCTGCAAATGTATATTGCGGAGAAAATGATGCCGGACGGTCCGATGGGCTGGGATCCGTATGAGCTCGTGTTTGAGATCAGCGAGGAAACCTATCAGCACTTCGATGAGCCGGGCTTTGAACCGGAAAAGCATCCGATGCGGTTTCTCTACTGCACCAAGCGCGGATACAACAATTCCGCGGAGTCGCAGGCGTATTATGCGCAGGTCGAAGCGTACCGGAAAATGAAGAAAGGCATCAGCGGGCAATGAAGAACGATACACTGCGCGGGAAATTCTGCGGCAGAGAACGAAAGGATACTTGATTATGGCAAAAATGTGGGCAGGCAGATTTTCAAAAGAGGTCGATGAGACGGTCAATGCGTTCAATTCCTCGATCTCCTTTGACGGCAGAATGTACCGGCAGGACATCCGCGGCAGCATCGCACACGCGACTATGCTTTCGGACTGCGGCATCATCCCGGCGGACGATGCGCAGAAGATCATCGCCGGACTGAAGGGCATTCTCAGCGACCTTGAATCCGGCGCACTGGAAATGGACCCGACGGCAGAGGACATTCATATGTTCGTTGAGGCAGAGCTGACCAGGCGCATCGGCGATGCGGGCAAGCGGCTCCACACGGCGCGTTCGAGAAACGATCAGGTCGCGCTTGATGTCCGCCTGATTCTGCGCGACGAGATCGCGGAGATCAGAGTGCTGCTGAAACAGCTCCTTCAGACGCTGGTAAAGCTCGCGGAGCAGCACACGGAAACCATCATGCCGGGCTACACGCATCTGCAGCGCGCACAGCCTGTCACGCTCGCGCATCATCTGCTCGCCTATGTCTGGATGCTGCTCCGCGACGACGGCCGCCTTGCCGACACCGCAAAGCGCATGAACTACTGTCCTTTGGGCGCGGGCGCACTGGCCGGCACGACCTATCCGATCAACCGGCAGCAGACCGCACAGCTCCTCGATTTCACCGCGCCGGTGCCGAATTCGCTCGATGCCGTGTCCGACCGTGATTTCTGCGTCGAGCTGGCAAACGCGCTCTCGCTGCTGATGGTGCATCTCTCGCGCTTCTCCGAGGAGATCATCCTCTGGTGCTCGTGGGAGTTCAAGTTCATCGAGCTGGACGACGCCTACGCGACCGGCTCCTCGATCATGCCGCAGAAGAAGAACCCCGATGTCACCGAGCTGATCCGCGGCAAGACCGGCAGAGTCATCGGTGACCTGACGACGCTCCTGACGATGCTCAAGGGCATCCCGCTTGCATACAATAAGGATATGCAGGAGGACAAGGAAGCGATTTTTGACGCAATCGACCAGGCAAAGCTCTGCCTGAAAACCTTTGACCCGATGCTCGCAACCATGCGGGTCAACAAGGAGAATATGCGCGCCGCTGCCGCAAAGGGCTTCATCAATGCGACAGACTGCGCCGATTATCTCGTGAAGAAGGGTCTGCCCTTCCGCGACGCGTATAAAATCACCGGTACGCTGGTGGCGCGCTGCATCGCCGAGGGTCTGACGCTCGAAACACTGCCGCTTGCGGCCTACAAAGAGGCCTGCGGGCAGTTTGACGAGGATGTCTACAGCGCCATTGCGCTGGAAACCTGCCTGAACGGCAGAATTTCCGAGGGCGGCCCGTCCGCGGAAGCCGTCGCCGGACAGCTCCGTCTTGCAAAGCAGGCGATTGAGGCGCTCCGCTCATGAACGGAAAAAAGATTCTGTATATCTTTACGGTATGCGTGATTGCATTCATTGTCTGGATGGCAGGGGAGGCAATGCTGATGTTTGTCTTTCCGGACTCCGGCCTGACCGCGGCCCGCATCTGGGTCATCGCGGTGGTTGTGCTCGCCTGCATCTGGAACTGCGTCCATTTTTACCGCGCAGAAAAAAAGCAGAAAGAGGATGAGGAGAATGAAAACTACAAAGGTGTATATTGACGGACAGGCGGGAACCACCGGTCTGAAGCTGTTTGAACGCATCAAGGACAGAACG
>JAFPQL010000105.1 GCA_017414145.1 Oscillospiraceae bacterium
AAGCCGTCGATCTCCGGCAGTGCGCGGGAGACAATCGCGCTCATCGCATAGGGCATGAAATTCTTTCGGAGCGTTTCGGTGATGCGCTCCTCCACAGTCAGTCCCGCGCCCTCGATATAGGCGTTCTGCGGATTTGCCGCCTTCGGGACTTCCTTTGGTTTTCTCGGTCTTGCCATGATTTCTCCTTTGTCTGTTTGTCAGGATTCCGTCCGTGCGGCACTGCGCAAAGTCTGGCTCGTCGATTGCGGGGGGAATTTCCCTTTGCCCCGCAGACTGCGCAGGTGTTGACAGATCGCTCCGCAGACGGGTTTCACCGGTCGGGGATACAGCGGGCAGCCGCGCTTTTGATGCTTGCCGGCGGCATTACTGCACGCTGCGGAAAAAGTCCAGCACCTGCATCAGCGCATTGTGCCGGTGTGAGATTTCGTTCTTCTCGTCGGCGGAGAGCTCCGCGAAGCTGCGGCCGCCGTATCCGAACACCGGATCATAGCCAAAGCCGTTTGTGCCCCGCGCCTCGCGCAGGATCTCGCCCTGCACCGTCCCCTCAAAGTGATGCTTGGCGCCGTTCGGCTCCATCAGGCACATATTGCAGGCAAAATGCGCGCCGCGCTGTCCGTCCGGCACATCCTTCATCACGCTGAGCATCTTCAGGATGCGGTCGGCGTCGGAGGCGTTTTCGCCCGCCCAGCGGTGCGAATAGACGCCCGGCTCCCCGTTCAGCGCATCGACGGAAAGCCCGCTGTCATCCGCCAGCACATAGCAGTGCAGGCCGCCTGCCGCGGCAATCGCCCAGATCGCCTCGGCCTTGATTGCCGCATTTTCGGCAAAGGTCGTGCCGGTCTCCTCGACCTCGCAGGAGATGCCCGCCTCAGACTGGGAAATCACCGAAACGCCCGTACTGGCGAGCATTTCACGGATTTCCCGCAGTTTATTCTGATTATTCGTCGCAAGAATCAGCTTCATGATCGTTCACTTCTTTCTGCGGAACAGTCCGAAGAATCCGCGCTTTTTCGGTTCCTCCTCCGCCGCCGGCTCCTCTGCCGCGGCAGCGGCTTCCCCGTCCGCATCACCGGGCGCATCCGGCGCGGATTCGTCCGCGGTTTCGTCCGCGGTTTCGTCAGCAGGTTCGTCCGCAATATCCTCTGCCGCGGAAATCTCCTCCGCGAAGTCGTCCGCAGGCACATCCTCCGCAGCAGATTCCTCTGCCGCCGGTGTCTCAGCCGTCACATCCTCAGCGGGTTCGTCCGCAATTTCTTCTGCGATTTTCTCTGCAATTTCCTCTGTAATTTCGTCCGCGGATTCCGCCGCAAATGCTTCATCTGCAGTTTCGTCCCCGTCATCGGGCAGAGACGGCTCCCGCTCAAACAGCGCATCGACAAAATTCTTCGCGGAGAACGGCTGCAGATCGTCGATGCCCTCGCCGACACCGATCAGCTTGACCGGAATGCCGAGTTCATTCTTGATCGAAATGACAATGCCGCCCTTTGCGGTGCCGTCCAGCTTGGTCAGCACGATGCCGGTGATCGGCGCGACCTCCTGAAAGAGTCTCGCCTGATTGACCGCATTCTGGCCGGTGGTCGCGTCCAGCACGAGCAGGCATTCCTTTGCGCAGCCCTCCGCCTCGCGGTCGATGATGCGGTTGATTTTTGCCAGCTCCTGCATGAGATTTTTCTTGTTGTGCAGTCTGCCCGCCGTGTCGCAGATGACGACATCACAGCCGCGTGCCTTCGCCGCCGTAATCGCGTCGAACACGACCGCCGCCGGGTCGCTGCCCTCGGCATGGCGCACGAGCTCCACGCCGGAACGCTCCGTCCAGACCGCAAGCTGGTCAATCGCGGCAGCGCGGAAGGTGTCCGCGGCGGCGACCAGCACCCGCTTGCCGCTGTCCTTGAGCTGGTGGCAGAGCTTGCCGATGGTCGTGGTCTTGCCGGCGCCGTTGACGCCGATGACCAGCACAACAGAGGGCTTCGTCGAGAGGTCGAGCGCCTCGTCCTCGCCCATCATGTCGGTCGTGATCTCCTGAATCAGCCCCATGATGTCATTCGGGTCCGTGATGCCGCGCTCCTTGACCATATCGCGCAGGCGGTCGCAGATCTGCACGGCGGTTTCCGCGCCCATATCGCCCATAATCATGGTTTCTTCGAGACTGTCAAAGAGCTCCTCGTCGATTTTCGTAAAGGACCCCAGCAGCTTGCGCCAGCCCTTGACCACGCTGTCGCGGGTCTTTTTCAGTCCTTGAAAGAACTTGCTGAAAATGCCCATGTGTATCTCCTTATTTCATCGGGTTTGCCGTTTATTCCGCGATTTCCGCGCCGCTCTGGTCGAGCCGCAGCAGGCGCGAGACACCGTCCTCCTGCATCGTGACGCCGTAGAGGACATTCGCCTCATCCATCGCACTGCGGCGGTGCGTGACCACCACGAACTGCACATGACTGAAATTCGCCTTCAGATACTGTGCATATTTGCGGACATTGACCTCGTCCAGCGCCGCGTCAATTTCATCCAGCACACAGAAGGGCGCCGGACGCAGCCGCAGAATTGCAAAGTAAATGCAGATCGCAATAAAAGACTGCTCGCCGCCGGAGAGCTGAATCAGATTCTTGATGACCTTGCCGGGCGGCGCCACCCGGATTTCAATGCCGGATTCCAGCACATTGTCCGGATCGGTCAGCTCCAGCGAGGCGCTGCCGCCGCCGAACAGATCGACGAAAATCTCGCCGAAATACCGGTTGATCTTCGCAAAGCTGTCGCGGAAAATGCCGCACATCTCGGTCGTGAGCTGCGCAATCAGCGATTCCAGCTCGGTTTTCGCCTTTTCAATGTCCCTGAGCTGCGCGGAGAGATCGGCATAGCGCGCCGACACCTCGCGGTATTCGTCCACGGCATCGACATTGACCGAGCCGAGTGCGCGGATCCGGTTTTTCACCGAAGTCAGGCGGGTTTCCGCCTCCTTCAGATCGGCAATCGGCTCTGCCTCCGCCTCCGCCTCGGTGCGCGTCAGCTCATAGGAATCCTGAAGCCGGAAGATGAGATCGTCGATCTCATGCTGCACCGTCCCCTGCCGTTCCTCGACACGGGTGCGCTCGGCAGACTGCTTTTCGCGGGCGTCGCGGATCTGCTCCATGCCCTCGCGGACCAGCCGGATAAACTGCTCCTTTTCCTCGTGGACGCGGCGCAGCGTGCCGATGCGTTCCTGCATTTCGGTGATGCTCTGACGGCGGAGCGCCTGCCCCTCGTTCAGCATCGTGATTTCCTTCTGTTTCGCGGCAATGGCTGCCCGCTCCTGCCGGACGGACTCCGCCAGCGCCGCACTGCGCCCCGCCGCCTGCTCCATGGACTGTGCCATGCTGATGCGGCGTCCGCGCTCATTTTCCAGATCCTTGTTCTGCTCGGCAAGGCGCACCCTGCGCTCGGCAATCTGCCGGCTCATGAGCTCGCGCTCGCTGGCCAGACGCGCCTGCTCCACGGAGTCGTCGCGCAGCTTCTGCTCTGCCTCCGCGACCTTCCGGTCGAGGGCATTGAGCTCCGCTTCCGCGGCGGACTTTGCCTGCCGGATGCTTTCGAGCTTTTCCGTGAGGCGTCTGCGCTGCTCCGCTTCGTTTTCCTGCCATGCGGCATCGGAAGCCGCTCTTGCCCGGAGTGCCGCAAGCTCCTGCTGAACCTGCTGCTGCGTCTCCTTCAGCTCGCCGATTTTCGCCGCCGCGCCCTCGACATCGGTCAGCAGCTTTGCCCACTCGGCCTTGCGTCTGTCCGCCTCGGCCTGCAGGGTTTCGCGCTCCTGACTGAGCTGTTCAAGGCGCTGTGCCGTCTCCTCCAGCTCATGCCCTCTGGTGATGACACCGGCCGACCGCGCCGCCGAGCCGCCCGTATATGAGCCGCCCGCGTGGATGAGCTGACCGTCCAGTGTGACGATGCGGAATTTATACTGAAACCGCTTGGCAATCGCCGATGCCGCGTCAATGTCCTCCGCCACGGCAATTTTGCCGAGCAGACTGTCCATGACGCCGCGGTACACCTCGTCAAAGCGCACCAGATCAACGGCCAGCGCGACAAATCCGTCGATGCCGTCAAGCTGCTCGCGCAGACGGGTTCCGCGCACGGTGGTCAGCGGCAGAAAGGTCGCTCTGCCGCCCTTGACCTCTTTCAGATACCGGATGCAGCGCTTTGCCGCGTCCTCATTTTCGACGATGATATTCTGCAGCGCGCCGCCCAGTGCCGTTTCGATCGCGGTGCCGTACTCCGGACGGACATCAATGCGCTGCGCGACCGTCCCGTGGACACCGCCCAGTCTGCCGCTGCCCGCCACGCGGAGCACCTGCCGGACGCTGCCGGCATAGCCCTCCATGCTGCGTTCCAGATCGCGCAGAATCTGCTGCTTCTGGCGCACCTCGTTGTACTCGGTATTGCGCGCGTTGAGCTGTTCGGTCGCCTGCCGGTATTTCTGTTCCCGCAGGGTACTGAGCTGCTGTGCGCCGTCCAGACGGTTCTGCTGCTCCGTCATCGCGGCGTCGAGCGAGGCGAGCTTCTTCTCCAGACTCTGCGCCTGCTCCTCGTAGGCCTTCAGGCGCGCCTCGGTTCCGGCGCCCTCCTCCTCGGCGCGGCGGATGCTCTCCGCCGTTTCCGCTGCCTCATTCTCCATGCCCTGCAGCCGGACGCGCCGTTCATTCTGTTCCAGATACAGCGCACGCACCGCGGCATCCTGCCCGCTGACGCTCTCGTTCTGCGCCGCGCTCTGCGTCTCCAGCGCGTCCAGCGCGGCCTCTGCGGCGTGCAGCTCGCTCTCCGCGGCAGTCAGCCGCTCCGTCAGCGTGCGGATATAGGCATCCTGCTCGGCAAGGCGCTGTTCCCATTCCCCGCCCGATGCCTGCAGCTCCTGCATCTGCTGCTGATACGCGGCAATCTGCTCGGTGCTGTGCGAAATTTCATTGTCACAGACCGCGATTTTCGCAATGACTGCGGCATTTTCCTGCTCGGACGCCACGATTTTGTTTTGCAGCGTCTCGATGTCCGCGGTCGCCTGCTGCATCTCCCCGTAGGCGAGCTGATGCTTTTCGTCCTCGCGCTCCAGATCGCGTGTCAGATGCTCATATTCCGCGGAGACCGCGAGATACTTGTCCGAGAGCAACTGAAGCTGCTCGGTCAGAAGGCCGAGCCTGTGAACCCAGAAGGACACCTCCAGCGTCCGGCGCTCCTTTGCCAGCACGAGGAATTTCTCCGCCTTTTCCGCCTGTGTTTTCAGCGGGCCGATGCGGCTTTCCAGTTCGCCGGCGATGTCCGTCAGGCGGACGAGATTGTCCTCTGCCTGCTGGAGCTTGCGCTCCGCCTCCTGCTTTTTGTAGCGAAAGCGCGAGACGCCCGCCGCCTCCTCAAAAATATCACGGCGCTCATTCGATTTGGCGCCGACGATCTCGGCAATTCTGCCCTGTCCGATGATCGCATAGCCGTCTCTGCCGAGTCCCGTGTCCATGAACAGTTCATTGACATCCTTCAGGCGGACATTTCTGCCGTTGATGAGATATTCGCTGTCGCCGCTGCGGTAGAGCCGCCGCGTGACAGAGACCTCTGTCTCCGGATCGGAAAGCGCGTGGTCGGCGTTGTCAATCGTCAGCGTGACGGCGGCAAAGCCCATCGGCTTGCGCGTCTTGGTGCCGGAGAAGATGACATCCTCCATGCTCTTGCTGCGCAGTTCCTTCGTGGACTGCTCGCCCAGCACCCAGCGCACGGCGTCACCGATATTGCTCTTGCCGCTGCCGTTCGGGCCGACGACGGCCGTCATACCCTGATCGAAGGTCAGCCGGATTTTATCCGGAAAGGATTTGAAGCCCTGAAGCTCCAGTGATTTTAAGTACATGATTCTGTATTCTCCTGCGCGGGAAGCGCCCGCACCGTTGGTTGAAAATGCCGCGTGTCAGCCCGCAAACGAGATCGAGCTGATGATCTGTCCTGCCCGCTGCGCGTCCGGCTCCGTGACCGTGACCATCCGCTGTCTGCCGTCCGATTCGGAAAAGAGCGAGACGGTCTTTGCAACGCCGCCCAGCATTCCGCTGCTGATGTAGGCAATGCCGCCGGGGATCGTCATTTTCTCGGTTTCCTCATAGTCCCAGCTGCCGTTCTTGATCTCGCACAGCTCGGCAAACACGGCTCTGTCGCTGCCGCGCAGTATCAGGCCGTCCCAGACCGAGAGCACATCCTTGCAGTAAAACAGCAGCGCACTGCCTGCGGGGCTGCGGTAAGGCCCGCCGACGGTCTGAAAATACTTCCGCAGCTCGGCCTCGGTGAAGTCATACGCTTCAAACGGATTGTAGTCCGCATTGAGATCCGACACCAGCTCCATTGCCTCGGCCGCCGCCGTGACGAACACGCGGGTTTTCCCGTCCGGTCCTTTCAGCGCAGCGCTGCTCTTTTCGCTCGGCGCATAGTCCGCAGGCACGGAAATGCGCAGTCCTCTCAGCTCCGTCTGCTGAAAATCCGCCGGAATGCGCTGCGTTTCATACGCCTCCACCTTCCGGTCAAGATTCTCATATTTCCATTTCATCCGCAGGCAGGTAAACAGCCCCGGAAACCAGATCAGAATGACTGCCGCGGCCGCCAGCAGCACCGCAAATACCGCCGTTCCGATGATTTTTGCACGCCGCATGACACAGACCTCCCCGTTCTGAGCAGAAGGCGCTCAGACTTCCTTTTTCCGGTTTTTACCCCTCGCCGGCATTGAGATGCTTCATGACCTTTTCTGCCAGTGTCGCACATTCCGGATACATCGGAATCCGCAGACGCCCCTGCTCATCCGGCCGCATCAGCGAGCTCTTGCAAAAATATCTGCAATACAGCAAGCTGACGCCCATGTCCTGTATTTTCCGGTCTGGGACAAGCAGCCGGACCTTGCTGCCGACCTGCCAGACCGTTTCGATCAGTCCGAGCAGCTCACCGTATTTGCTGCCGGAATGCACCGACCACACAATCGGCTCCGGATCACAGACGGTCGGCATCGCATCTGCCGCCAGCTTCAAAAGCTGCGCGAGCCGCATTTCGCTGTCCGCACGCAGCGCCTTTGTGTTCGGCGCGGTGACATCATCGCCCATGCAGACGCTGTCCCGCTGCACATTCACGGTCCACATCATACCGATTCTCCCATGAGCAGCAGTGCTTCCTTCGCGGCTGTCTGCTCGGCAATTTTCTTCGATCTTCCCGTACCGGTGCCGATGACATTGGAATTCAGCCGCACCTCGACCGTAAACTGCTTCATGTGGTCCGGACCTTCCTCCCCGACCAGAACATATTCGACGCGCTCCTCCGGATTCTGCTGAATGACCTCCTGCAGCGCGGTCTTGTAGTCGTGGAAGGCTTCGGACGGGCGGTCAAACTGCTCCGGCAGAAAGCGCAGGATGTGTTTCGCTGCCGGCTCCATGCCGCCGTCTAAAAAGATCGCCGCGATGACGGCTTCAAAGGCGTCCGCCAGAATCGACGGGCGCTCCCTGCCGCCGGACTGCTCCTCGCCGTGTCCAAGCAGCAGATAATCGCCCAGCGAGATGCGCTTTGCCCACTCAAAGAGCGATTTTTCGCAGACCAGAGAGGCACGGATCTTCGTCAGCTCTCCCTCCGGCAGATGTGTATTGCGGAACAGATGATTCGATACGACGATCGAAAGCACGCTGTCTCCGAGAAATTCCAGACGCTCGTTGCAGCGCAGCGCACCGCGTGTTTCATTGGCGTAGGACGAATGACAGAGCGCTTCGGTCAGCAGCGCCGGCTCCTGAAAGCGGTAGCCGACGGCCTGCTCCAGCTCTGTCTGCGGTTTTGCAGTCATGATGTGCCTCCCTGTCAGTGTTCACCGGCATCAGCCGCCTGCTGTGACGCCTTCATCACGGCGAGCGCCGCAGTAATCGTCTCGCAGACACGGCCGTCTACGCAGTTTTTCGCCTGCCGGATCGCGTGGAAGAACGCCTCGCCGTCCGAGCTGCCGTGCGCCTTGATGACCGGCTTTGCGATGCCGAGCAGCACCGCGCCGCCGACCTTTTTATAGTCAAAGGAATCCTTGAAGGCGCTGAGCTTATCCATCATGAACAAGGCGCCGATCTTGCCCGCGCCGGTGAACAGCTCCTTGAGCTTTCCGGCGAAAAATTTTCCGAGTCCCTCGTAGAGCTTCAGAACGATATTGCCGGTAAATCCGTCGGTGACAAGCACCTGTGCCTTACCCGACGGCACATCCCGCGCTTCGAGGTTGCCGATGAAGTTCAGATCGGTCTGCTGAAGCAGCTTGTAGGTCTCCTGCTCCAGCTCTCTGCCCTTGCACTCCTCGGTGCCGTTGTTGATGACGCCGACCGCCGGCGACGGCACACCCATCACCTTTTCCATATAAATGCTGCCCATGACGGCAAACTGCACCAGCATTTCGGGGCGGCATTCAATGTTCGCGCCGCCGTCCAGCAGAATGGCATGGCCGTTCTCCGTCGGAAGCACCGGCGCCATTGCCGCACGCTTGATGCCCTTGATCCGGCGCGGAATCATGGTCGCACCGACCAGCAGCGCACCGGAATTGCCCGCGGACACAAAGGCATCCGCATTTCCGTCCGCAAGCGATTGCAGACCGACTGCCATGGAGCAGTGTTTCTTCGATTTGACGACATCGGTCGGCTGATCCTCCATCGTGATAACCTCGTCCGTATGGAGAAATTCCATGCCGTTCAGCGGAATGTCATGTTCAGACGCGAGCGCACGGAGCTTCTGCTCATCGCCGCTCAGCATCATCGTCACACCAAGCTCTCTGACGGCTCTTGCCGCACCCTCCAGCGGTGCCAGCGGGGCATTGTCGCCGCCCATTGCATCTAAAATGATCCGCATGATCCTGACCTCACTTTCCTGCTGAATTGCGAATCGTTCGATCGTAAATAGAGATGAAACTGACCTTCTGATCTGCGCCCGAAAAGGTGATGCGCAGATGTTCGGTCTGACACTCGGCGCGGAAAAACCCGATATCCTCATAGAGGAATGTCAGCTCCCCGATCCGTTCCCGGACCTCGTCCGCCGTCGAGCCGATTGTCACACAGTTGACGCTGACCGGATAGCGCTCTGTCTGCTCCGGCGTAATGACGAGCCAGTTCGCATACAGATCGAGCATATCCGGCACAGCTTCGGGCGCCAGATCGTCCGCCGGAAAGATATTCATCATCGCGCAGAAGGCATCATGCGCCCGGAGTGTCCGCGCGAAGATCCGGTCTGCGTAGGCCTCACAGTACGCCTTGTCATCCTCGTAAAAGGAATAGCCGTAAAGCAGGTCCTTGAGACAGAACGGCGTTTCCGCGGGCTTCCCGCAGATCAGAGTCACCGGGATCAGCGTCTCATCCGTCCAGCCGCCCTCCGGAATCGGGACCGGTTCCGCCGCATAGAGCGCCTCCAGCCTTGCATCCAGTTCGGGATCCCGCGGCGCGTCGGCCGTTTCGGTTGTCTCCGCCGTACCGGTCTGTTCATCGGACGCTTTTGTCCGGAGCGGTGCCGTGTGATGCGCCGTCGGCTCAAAGACCGGCGGTTCCTCCCGCCGGCAGCCCGCTGCGCTTACGGCGCACAGTCCCGCCAGCACCCCGGCAAGAATCGCTTTTCGCACGGTTTCACCCCCGCGTGCGGCGTTATGCAGAATGCAGCACCGCATCGAGCGCGGCAAGCGCCCTGTCCGCATACGCCTGATATTTCTTCTGCTTGCCGTCCCTGCCGCGGAAGGTTTCGCCGAGCATCGGCAGAATGCCCATGTTCGCACCCATCGGCTGCAAATTGACGGTATAGGGATCGGTGATATATGCAGTCAGCGCGCCGAGCATCGTCTCCCGCGGGAGAATCAGCGGCGGCTGCCCCTTGACGGCACGCACGAGGTTTAATCCCGCGAGAATGCCGCTGCCTGCGGACTCCATATAGCCCTCAACGCCGGTCATCTGTCCGGCAAAGCGGATGCGCGGCTGTGTCCGCAGCGCGTAGGTCGCGTCGAGCAGCCGCGGAGAATCGAGAAAGCTGTTCCGGTGCATGACGCCGTAGCGGACAAACTCCGCCTGTTCCAGTCCCGGAATCATCGAAAAGACGCGCTTCTGCTCGCCCCATCTGAGATTGGTCTGGAAGCCCACGAGATTCCAGAGCGTCCCCTCGCGGTTTTCGCGCCGGAGCTGTACGACGGCATACGGGCGCTTTCCGGTGTGCGGGTCGGTCAGTCCGACGGGCTTCATCATCCCGTAGCGAATGGCGTCCTCGCCGCGCTTTGCCAGCACCTCGACGGGCATACAGCCCTCGTAGACGCGCAGCGACTCCTTTTCAAAGTCGTGCAGCGGCGCGGACTCCGCATGAATCAGTGCCTCGTAAAAGGCAAGATATTCCTCTTTCGTCATCGGACAGTTCAGATAATCCTCACCGCCCTTGCCGTAGCGCGAGGCATAAAACGCCCGGTCCATTGAGACGCTCTCGCCCGTGACAATCGGGGCGGCGGCGTCGTAGAAATACAGCGGCTTGCCGGTCAGCGCCGCAATCGGCTCATTGAGCGCGTCCGAGGTCAGCGGGCCGGTTGCGAGGATGACCTCGCCGTCCGGAATCTCCGAAACCTCACGCTGCTCCACGGAAATCAGCGGATGCGACCGGATTTTCTCTGTCACCAGCGCGGAAAACTGCGTTCTGTCCACAGCGAGGGCGCCGCCCGCCTCGACCGCCGACGCCTCCGCACAGGGGACGAGCAGCGAGCCGAGCCGCCGCATCTCCTCCTTCAGCAGACCGGCTGCGGAGTCGATGCGCGATGCCTTCAGCGAATTGGAGCAGACCAGCTCCGCGAAATCGGGGGAATGATGCGCGGGCGAATATTTTTCGGGCTTCATCTCGCAGAGCGTGACGGGAAGCCCCGCCTCCGCGACGGCCCATGCGGCCTCACAGCCTGCCATGCCCGCGCCGACCACCGTGATGCTCACAGCGGTCTTTCATAGCCGCAGTCCGGCTTCTCACAGACGAGCTTGCCGGCTCTGCCGCCCTTCTTGAAGAGGGTGTTGCCGCACTTGGGGCAGCGGTCCTCGACCGGTGTGCTCCATGTCATGAAGTTGCACTCCGGATAGCCCTCACAGCCGTAGAAGCTGCGTCCCTTCTTCGATTTCTTGATGATGATTTTCTTGCCGCAGATCGGGCAGAAGCCCTTGGTCGGCAGCACGATTTTCTTGGTATTGCGGCACTCCGGGAAGCCGGAACAGGCAAGGAATTTGCCAAAGCGTCCGATCTTGATGACCATCGGCTTGCCGCAGACATCGCAGACCTCGTCCGTCTCCTCGTCCGGCACGCGCAGGCGCTTGCCGTCCATCGCCTTTTCCGCCTCGCCGAGCGTCTTTTCAAAGCCGTCGTAGAAGCGTCTGAGCGACTCGACCCAGTCGGTTTTGCCCTGCTCCACGCCGTCCAGATCGCTCTCCATTTCGGCGGTGAATTTCACATCGACAATCTGCTTGAACTGCTCCTTCATGAGCTGGGTCGTGACCTCGCCCAGAGAAGTGGGCTTTAACTGCTTGCCGTCGCGCTCCACATACATTCTCGACAGGATGGTGCTGACCGTTGCCGCATAGGTGGACGGTCTGCCGATGCCGTTCTCCTCCAGCGCCTTGATGAGCGTCGCCTCCGTGTAGCGGGAGGGCGGCTGCGTGAAGTGCTGGTTGGAGTCGAGCGACTTGACACGGAGCACATCGCCCTCGGTCAGCGGGGGCAGCTCCTTGTTCTCCTCCTCGGACTGTGCGCCGTCCTTCGCCTCCTCATAGAGCTTCGTGAAGCCGTCGAACTTGACGCTGTAGCCCGATGCGCGGAACAGACAGTGTGCCGCGGTGATATCCGCCGAAACGGTGTCGAGCTGACAGTTTGCCATCTGGCTGGCGATGAAGCGCTCCCAGATCAGCTTGTAGAGCTTGTACTGGTCTGCGGTGAGGCTGTTTTTGACCTGATCCGGCGTCAGGGACGGCATTGTCGGGCGAATCGCCTCATGCGCGTCCTGTGCGTTTTTCTTCGTCTTGAAAGTGCGGGGCGTCGCCGGCAGATACTGCTTGCCGTACACCTCGCGGATATATTCTGCGGCGGCCGCCTTCGCCTCGTCCGAGACGCGCAGCGAATCGGTACGCATATAGGTAATCAGACCGACCGCGCCCAGCTCCGGAATCTCCACGCCTTCGTAGAGCTCCTGTGCGGCCTTCATGGTGCGGCGCGCCTGGAAGCTCATGCGGCGGGACGCCTCCTGCTGGAGCGTCGAGGTGATAAAGGGCGGTGCCGGCTGACGGCTTGTCACGCGCTTTTTCACGGATTTGACGACAAAATCGGCATTCTGGAGCGAATCGAGAATCTCGCCCGCCTCCGCGCCGTTTGCGAGCTCGGCCTTTTTGCCGTCCACCTCCGTCAGATGTGCCGAGAACACTCTGCGGGAGGATTTTGCGGTGAGCTTCGCGTCGATTGACCAGTATTCCCGCGGCACAAAGGCGCGGATCTCCTGCTCTCTGTCCACGACAAGGCGCACGGCAACCGACTGCACTCTGCCCGCCGACAGTCCGCGGCGGATCTTCCTCCAGAGGAACGGGCTGAGCTGATAGCCGACGATGCGGTCCAGAAT
>JAFPQL010000106.1 GCA_017414145.1 Oscillospiraceae bacterium
CGTGAGGTGCGCGATAACTCCCTGAAGGTGCCGCACGGTGAATCCGGCATCGTTGTCGATGTCAAGCGCTTCACCCGCGACAACTGCGATGAGCTCGGCCCGGGCGTCAATGAGATTGTCCGCTGCTATATCGCGCAGAAGCGCAAGATCTCCGTCGGCGACAAGATGGCGGGCCGCCACGGCAACAAGGGCGTTGTGTCCCGCATCCTGCCGGAGGAGGATATGCCCTTCCTCGAGGACGGCACCCCGCTCGATATCTGCCTGAACCCGCTGGGCGTTCCGTCCCGTATGAACATCGGTCAGGTGCTCGAGGTTCATCTCGGTATGGCTGCCAAGGCACTCGGCTGGCACATCATGACGCCGGTCTTCGACGGCGCACACGAGGATGACATCCGCGAGTGCTTCCGCCTTGCACAGAAGCAGAACGATGAGCGCAATGCCGGCAAGACCGAGGAGACCTTCACGCTCGCTCCGATGCAGAAGGTCATCGACACCACATCCATTCCGCTCTCTGAGGACGGCAAGTTCACCGTCTACGACGGCAGAACCGGCGACAAGTTCGACAACCGCGTTACCGTCGGATATATGTACTACCTCAAGCTCCATCACCTCGTTGACGATAAGATTCACGCTCGTTCCGTCGGTCCGTACTCGCTGGTTACCCAGCAGCCGCTCGGCGGTAAGGCACAGTTCGGCGGTCAGCGTTTCGGTGAGATGGAAGTCTGGGCGCTCGAGGCTTACGGCGCCGCATACACGCTGCAGGAGATCCTGACGGTCAAGTCTGACGATACGACCGGCCGTGTCAACACCTACGAGGCAATCGTCAAGGGACAGAATGTCCCGCGTCCGGGCATTCCGGAGTCCTTCAAGGTGCTCATTAAGGAAATGCAGTCTCTGGGTCTCGATGTCCGCGTGCTCGATGAGGACGGTCAGGAGATCGACCTGAAGCAGACCTTCGACGACGATCTGCCGCCGCAGGGTCAGCGCGAGATCGACGATGAGAACATCGGCGATACCACGCACTATGAGGATGCCGAGATGGGCGAGGCAGGCTACGGCACTGCCATGTACGGCGAGGATACCGAGACCTTTGAGGTCGAGCAGGGTGAGCCCGGTGCGAAGTCGGAGGATGACGATGACTTCGGCTTTGACGAGGAGCCCGATGACGCCGCTGCCTATCAGGAAACCGACGACGGCTTCTCCGACGAGGATCTGTGAGCAGATCCCATTGTATGAACCATGATCCGATGTGTGCCGCAGCACGGAAGCGGCGGCATGCACCGGCATTATAGACGATGAGGAGGTAACGCTTTGGAATTCACCACCTTTGATTCCATCAAGATCGGTCTGGCTTCCCCGGAGCAGATCCGCAAGTGGAGCTACGGCAGGGTTGAGCGACCGGAAACGATCAATTACCGCACACAGAAGCCGGAAAAGGGCGGCCTGTTCTGCGAAAAGATATTCGGACCGACGAAGGACTGGGAGTGCTACTGCGGCAAGTTCAAGAAGGTGCGCTTCAAGGGCAGAGTCTGCCCGAACTGCGGCGTTGAGATCACCCGCGCAAAGGTCAGACGCGAGAGAATGGGTCACATTGAGCTCGCAGCACCGGTCGCGCATATCTGGTACTTCAAGGGCACGCCCGCATGCATCCGTCAGGTGCTCGGCGATCTTTCCCAGAAGGATCTTGAAAATATCATCTATTTCACGAAGTATATCGTCACCGACCCCGGTGAGCCTGATCCGGTTCATGAGGGACAGTTCATGACCGGCCTCCTGAAGCAGCAGACGCTGACCGAGGAGGAGTATGAGGAAGCACAGAAGCGCTTCCCCGGCGAGTTCAAGGCTGAGATGGGCGCCGGCGCGATTCTGCATCTCCTGCAGGAGTATTCTCAGGATCGCTACGACAAGTTCCGCGACAAGATGATCGCAGAGGGCAAGCTCTCTCTGGAGCCCGATCAGCTCGATGTCTGCCGCAGCTGCGAAATGGGTCACAACTGCCGTGAGTGCTCTTACTGCGACTGCGTTGAGGATGAGTGGAAGAATAACCTCGACATGGCCTGCGATCAGCTCAAGGAAGAGGTCAAGAAGCTCGACGAGAAGGCGACCGGCAGATCCACTGCCAAGAGCCAGAAGCGCGGCAAGCTCCTGAAGCGCCTTGAGATCCTTGAGGCATTCCGTCAGTCCGGCAACCGTCCCGAGTGGATGATCATGACCGTGCTGCCGGTGATCCCGCCCGATATCCGCCCGATGGTCATGCTCGACGGCGGCAGATATGCCACCTCCGACCTCAATGACCTCTACCGCAGAGTCATCAACCGCAACAACCGTCTGGAACGCATGCTCCAGCTCAAGGCGCCGGACATCATCGTGCGCAATGAGGCGCGTATGCTTC
>JAFPQL010000107.1 GCA_017414145.1 Oscillospiraceae bacterium
AAGTTTTACTGCCATATCTTTCTCCTTTCTTTAATGTTTATGGAACACCACCGATTCGCCTCGGTGTAGGTGCCAACATCTTGTGCCCTCACATTTCCCACAATTTCCGCTGCATGGATAAGCAAACTCAGCTGCGAGGAATTCACGGCGGCGGCATCGCTGGACAGCGCCGGCGGCATCGCAAAGTCGGCGGCAGCCGCGCACCGCGCAGGAATGCCCTATGATCCGGCCGCGTGGCTCGACAGGCTCCGTGCCGTGACGCCGGACGATATTACCGCGGCGGCAAACCGGCTCCGGCTCTGCACCGTATACCGGCTGCTCGGCACGGAGGAAGGGGGGCAGGACAACGCATGAAGATTCTGACCGACCCTGTGACCGGCGACCGCTGCCTGACCTTCCGGCACAAAAGCGGAATGCAGATCTGCATTGCGGAGCAGCCGGACTTTCATACGGCGTCCGCGCTGCTCGGCGTGCGCTTCGGCTCGGTACACCGGCAGTTTACCGCGGACGGAAGGACCGTCTCTCTGCCGGCGGGAACCGCACATTTTCTGGAGCATAAGCTCTATGACGGCGCAGACGGCGACGCTGCCGCGGAATTTGCGCGGCTGGGCGCTTCGGACAACGCCTACACCGCCTTTGACCGCACCGTCTATTACTTCTCCGCGCAGCAGAATGTCGCGGAATCGCTCGCGTTGCTGCTGGACTTCGTGCAGAAGCCGTATTTCACTGCGGAATCCCTCGCAAAGGAGCGCCCGATCATCGCACAGGAAATCCACGAATATTCGCTGGATTCGCCGGAGGACCGCATCTTCTTCCTGCTGCTGGAGGGACTGTTTCACCGCCATCCGGTGCGCTGCGATGTCGCCGGAACGCTCCGCAGCATCGAAGATGTGACGCCGGAGCTGCTGTATCAGTGTCACCGCGCCTTTTATCATCCGTCGAATCTCGTGCTGTGCTGTGCGGGCAATCTGACGGCGGACGAAGTATCCGGCATTGCCGACCGCACGGTGCAGATGCGTCCGCCCGTCCGGACGGTGACGGCGCCTGTTCCGGAGCCGGAGACGGTTCTGCGGCAGGAGGTTCATGAGGCGATGACCGTCAGCAAGCCGCAGTTTGCGATCGGCTTCAAGAGCCCGCCTGTCACGGGAGAGGCACTCCTGCGGCAGACGCTGCTCGGCGAGCTGGTACTGGATTACATTGCCGGACCCTCTGCGCCGTTCACGCAGCGGCTGCTCTCGGAGGGACTGATCAACGATACATTTTCCGTCAGCGCCTTTACCGGCGAGAGCTGGTTTGTGCTGATGGCGGAGGGAGAATCCGACGCGCCCGGACAGGTGCGGGACGCGCTGCTCGCCGAGATTGCCCGCGTCCGGCGGCAGGGCATCGGCAGTGAACGCTTTGCAGCGCTCAAGCGTGCCGCCTACGGGGACGCGATTCTCTCGGCAAATTCTCCGGCGGCAGCGGCAGAGGCCATGACCGATGCCATGCTGCGCGGACTCTCCTCCCCCTATGCCGTGACGGCGCTGCTCCCGCAGCTGACGGAAGCGGATGCCGAAGCGCTGATTGCCGGAAGGCTCCGGCCGGACCGCGTCTGTCTCGCGGTCATTGATCCCTGCTGATGTGCCGCATACGCGGTTTTCAGATCACAAACGAAAGGTTGGTATGTTACTATGTTTCCTGCACTCTTCCAAACAGTCGGCGCACTGGAACAGGATCAGATTGTCTTTCCGCGTCTCGGCCTTGACCTGCGTGTCCGCAGCGAGGCCTTCTCGCTCTTCGGGTTGACCGTGACATGGTACGGCGTCCTGATTACGGTGGGAATGCTGCTCGCCATGGTCTACGGCTTTACGCGGATGCGCAAATTCGGTCTGGATCCCGACCGCGCAATCGACGGCGTCATCGGCGGTGTCATCGGCGGCATCATCGGCGCCAGAATCTACTACATCGTCTTCCACTGGAGCAGCTACGCGGGCGACTGGAAATCCGTGTTCAATATCCGGAGCGGCGGCCTTGCGATCTACGGCGGCATCATCGGCGCGCTGCTGGTCGGCTCGGTCGTATGTAAGCTGCGCAAGGTGCGGCTGCTGCCGATGTTCGATGTCGTGTCGCTCGGCTTCCTGATCGGTCAGTGCATCGGCAGATGGGGCAACTTCATGAATCATGAGGCGTTCGGCGGCAACACGGACAACATCTTCGGAATGTCCAGCGGCAGAATCCAGACATGGATTGCGCGCAACTATGCGGACGGCTCCGTCGCCGCAAACCAGACGGTGCATCCGTGCTTCTTCTACGAATCCATGTGGTGCCTGCTCGGCTTTGTGCTGCTGCACTTCGTCTCGAAGAAGTGGCGGAAGTTTGACGGACAGATTTTCCTGATGTATGTCATCTGGTACGGCGCCGGCAGATTCTTCATCGAGGGTCTGCGGACGGATTCGCTCTATCTCGGCACGGTCAAGATTTCGCAGGCGGTCGCGCTGGTGTCCGTTGTCGCGGCACTGGTGCTGCTGATTGTCGGACTGAGCCGCGTCAGACGCATGGGCGGGGATTACCGGCTGTATGCGGAGACAGAGGAGTCCAGAGCACTGCTCGAAGCCGCGGATCAGAAGGCCGCGGAGTATGAGGCGAAGCGCGCCCGCAAAAAGGCTGCGATCAGCCCGGATGAGGAGAAAACCGATGTCCTGCTCGCAAAGGATGCCGCGGAGGAAGCTGCGGAATCCGCAGAGAAAGCGGTCAGCGACACGGCAGAGGCCGCAAAGGATGCGGTCAGCGATGCGGCGGAGACTGCGAAGGACGCGGCAGAGGCCGTGACCGAAGCGGCGGAAACCGCGGCAGAATCCGCAAAGGATGCGGCGGAGACTGTGAAGGACGCCCTGACCGATGCCGGAACGGCGCTGACGGATTCCGACGGCAGGACAGAGTAACAGACTGCATACCGCAAAAAACCGGCTGGCCGTTTTCCGCGGTCAGCCGGACAGATTTCAAATACGGAGGTAATTTTCACATGGCAAAAATCATCGACGGCAAGCAGATTGCCGCAAATGTCAAAGCAGAGGTCCGCGCAGAGGTCGAAAAGCTCAGGGCTGCGGGCAAAAATCCCGGCCTTGCGGTCGTGCTGGTCGGCAACAACCCCGCGTCCCGCGTCTATGTCTCCAACAAGGAGAAGGACTGCGCGGAGTGCGGCTTTCAGTCGTATGAATACGCGCTGCCGGAGGAGACGACCGAGGCAGAGCTGCTCGCACTGATCGACAGGCTCAACGCAGACAGCAGCGTCAACGGCATTCTGGTGCAGCTCCCGCTCCCGAAGCAGATCTGCGAGCAGACGGTTCTGCACGCGATCTCGCCCGCAAAGGATGTGGACGCCTTCCACCCGGAAAATGTCGGACATATCATGATCGGTGACTTCAATTTCCTGCCCTGCACACCTGCCGGCGTCATCGAGATGCTGGACGCCTGCGGCATTGAGATTGCCGGCAAGCACTGCGTCGTCATCGGCAGAAGCAATATCGTCGGCAAACCGATGGCCATGCTCCTGCTGCACCGCTCCGGCACGGTCACGATCTGCCATTCCAGAACGAAGGATCTGGCAGAGCAGACCCGTCAGGCGGATATTCTCGTCGCGGCTGTCGGCAAGGCGGGCTTTGTCACCGCGGATATGGTCAAGGAGGGCGCCGTCGTCATTGATGTCGGCATGAACCGAAACGCCGAGGGCAAGCTCTGCGGCGATGTCTGCTACGACGAGGTCGCGCAGAAGGCATCCGCGATTACGCCGGTGCCGGGCGGTGTCGGCCCGATGACCCGCGCCATTCTCATGCGCAATACGCTGACCGCGGCAAAGCTGCAATAATTTCAGAAAAAGGCTGCC
>JAFPQL010000108.1 GCA_017414145.1 Oscillospiraceae bacterium
GACGAAAGTACGCTTCTTGTGTTATACTGTTCATAGACAACTTCCTTTTTGATATTGATGTTTGGGTGGTACTTAACATTATATCATTCTGGAAGTTGTTTTTCTATACCCTGCTGTTACCTATCTATTGTATCATAACACAGAACACAGGACGGCGTGCGGATTCAAACTGTTTTTTTTCGCTTGACAAAGCGGCGGGATACTGATATAATGAAATCAGAGACAAGACGCTTCGCAGGAGGTGAACATATGAATTCCGAACGCATCAGCAGACCGCTCCCCGTGCCGGACAGTCCGGAGCGCAGTGCGGCGGTCATCCGGCTGCTGTACGCCTATGCGTCGGCGGCGCTCTGCAATGAGCAGGCGGCGTACAGTGCGGTCAGTGAGGCGGTCATTTCCGCAGCAGAGAAAAAGGGCACGGCGGAGCCTGCCGCATGGGAATCCGATGCGCTGAAAACGCTGATGCGGCTCTGCACAGCCCGCGCCGGTGAGACGGAGCCCGCACTCGATCAGGCATCGCCGCTCGCTCCTGCGGCAAGACTGCCGTTTCAGAGCCGTTCCGACCTTGCGCTGATGCTTTCCGAGCTGCCGGCGGACATGATTGCGGCGGCAGGGCTGTCGGAAGGCACACTTTCTGCGCGATGCGGCAAGGCGATGCGCCAGATCCGGTTTTTGCAGCACGGACAGGCTCCCGATGTGACGGCAATGAAGCAGGCGCTGCACGGCGCGGGATTGCCGGAGGAGCGCGCATCTGCGCTGAGCGGGGAGATTCTGCGGAAGCTGACGCAGCGGCAGACGGCGGAGACTCCGGAAAAAGCGGCGGCATCCGGCGGGAAAATTCACCGGATCACGCGCAGCACAGCCGGTCCGGAAACGGAAAAGCACCGGACGGTGCGGGTTCCGCTCTGGGCAATGGTCTGCGGCGCGGTCGCGGTCTGCGGCATCATGGCGGTGCTGGCGGTTCTGGCGTTCCGGAAGCCGCGTCCGGCCGTTTCGCCGGAGACATCGCTGAGCGCGGAGGAGGAGCTGCCGGCGCCGGAGTACATCCGGGATGTGTCCGAGCAGCGGGCGCCCGCACTGGCGGAGGCGCAGGCAACGGTTCTGGAGGCTGCGGGGCTGAAGCCGGAGGGGGTCGTCTTTCTGAATACCAAGCTCACGGCAGGCAGCGACAGCGCACGCTATACGGTCATTTTTCTGGACAGCAGCGGCAAGCAGTACGAATATCTCACGGAGAACGGCAAAGCTGTGCTGCAGCACAGCGAGCAGACCGACAATCTGCCGGATACGGCGGGATGGCGCACGCCCGCCGAGCTGCGGCAGCTTGCGATAGAATGTGCAAATCTCAAAACTGCCGTTTTTACGAAAGAAAAGCTCAGCAATGACGGCGATATGTATTATTACAAGATTGAGTTCACCGAGGACGGCAGCCGGAATTACTCCGTTTATCTGAATGCGAAAACGGGTGCGCTGATCCGGTACGCGGTGAAGGAGGCGGATCCGCCGGATGACGGCAGCCTGATTCCGCTCAGCGAAGCGAAGGCAAAGGCGCTGAGCCGTGCGGGGGATCTGAAGGCGGATGAGGTGCTGTTCACGAAGGAGAAGCGTGAGGGAACGGTCTGGATGATCGCGTTCACGCTGGATGACGGGACGCAGTACACGGTGGAGCTGAATGCGCGCACCGGCATGGCGAACGCGGTGGATGTCCGGCCGGTTTCCGCGGACACCTCGCAGCTTCTGGGGACGCTGGACGCCAAGGACGCGGCACTGCGGAAGGCGGGGCTGACGGACGAGAACGGTGTGCGGTTCACGAAGGCGAAGATTGACCGCAGCAACGCGTCATATGTATATGAATTCGAGTTTCAGACGGATGAGAATGAATACGAGGCGACGCTGAACGCGGTGACGGGCGAGGTATTGAAGTACCGTGTCTGGATGGTATAAACGGGATTCGGCGGCGGGCGGGCAGTGCCCGCTGCCAGTTCCTGAAGTTCTCTGCGGGGCAATCGAAAACCCGCGGCGCGTGTCCATACTACAGTTTTTGGTCGAGCTTTTGCGGGGAGCCCCCGCGGGCAATTTCTAAAGTTCTCTGCGGGGCAAACCGGAGCTTTGGGTCGCACACAAAAATAAAGTTTTTGGTCGAGCTTTTTTCAAAAAGGCGGGAAGCCCCCGCGGGCATTTTCTAAAGTTCCCCGCAAGCCAAACTAAAGTTTTTGGTCGAGCTTTTTTCAAAAAGCTCGCATGGGTCACGAATCAAAGACTGCATCTTTGATTCCGGGCAGAGCCCTTGTCGCGCTCCGCAGAGCGCGAAACTCCCCCGCATAAGAAGAGCTCTGCGGGCTTGGGGCTCCCAGTTTGCCGAAGGCAAACTGAGCGATTTCGCTTTGCGAAATCTGGGCGATAGAGGTCCCCATTCGATCATAGCATCCGCGAAGCGGATACCTCTTTTTACAGAAACCGGCGCTGCCAGAGAAATACATGGCGGCGCCGGTGTTTTTGTATGGTTCTATCGTGGCGAAGTTCGTTTGTGCCTAGTTTTCGCCTGTGGCGGACTTTAGGGCATTGCCCGCGGGGGCTCCCCGCCGGCAATGCCCGTGTGTCCCCCCGCAAAAAGGTCTTGCTTTTTTCCGAAGATTGTGCTATAATAAGGACTGCAATAAAAAGGGGAGCTTGTATGCAGGCTGAGAGGAAGGCGATTGAGCCTTCGACCCGTAACCTGATTTGGATAATGCCAACGGAGGGACATACCGCACATACGGCGGGGACTGTTTGTTTGAAGGCAGTCCCCGCCTTTTTGTCATAAGGAGGAATTTATGGTAAAGGTAAACGGCAGAATGCTCGATGCCGCCGGAAAAACAGTCGGCGAACTGGTCAGCGCGGAGGGCTATGACTGCAAAACCGTCGCCGTCGAACGGAACGAGGAAATCGTCCCGAAGGCCGCCTACGGCAGCACGGTGCTGAAAGACGGCGACACCGTGGAAGTCGTCAGCTTTGTGGGAGGCGGCTGAAATGTTCCCGACAAAGGAAGAAGTCTACGCCGCGCTGGCTGCGCGGCACGGCACGGCCATGCAGGCAAAGCTCTCGGCGGCGGCAGTCGCGGTCTGCGGCCTCGGCGGGCTCGGCTCCAATGTCGCCGTGCATCTGGCACGGGCAGGCGTCGGGCGGCTGCATCTGATCGACTTTGATACGGTCGATCTCGCAAACCTCAACCGCCAGCAGTATTTCCCCGACCAGCTCGGACAGCCCAAAGCCGACGCGCTGATGCAGACAGTCCGCCGCATCGCCCCGTACTGCGATGTCACGGCGGAATCCGTCCGGCTGACCGCGGAGAATATCCCCGAAAAGCTGGCGGCGTTCCCGATTGTCTGCGAGTGCTTTGACCGCGCCGACCAGAAGGCAATGCTCGTCAACTGCGTGCTGGAGCAGATGCCCGAAACCGATCTGATCGCGGCATCGGGCATGGCGGGCATCGGCTCCGCCAACACCATCCGGACGCGCAGGCTCGCCCCGCATTTCTATCTCTGCGGCGACGGCGTCAGCGATTCCGCGTCGGCAGGCGGCCTGTTCAGCGCGAGAGTCGCGGTCTGCGCCGCACATCAGGCCAATACGGTCATCAGAATCATTGCAGGCGAACGGGACGCCTGAACAGAAAGGATGAATATATCATGAATCAGAAGGATCCCCTGCTCCTCGGCGGACACGAATTTACCTCGCGGTTTATCCTCGGCTCCGGCAAATACTCGCTGTCGCTGATCGAAGCCGCCGTACAGTACGCGGGCGCACAGATCATCACCTGTGCGGTGCGCCGCGCAAATTCCAAAGCGCACGAGAATATTCTCGACTATATTCCGAAGGGCGTGACGCTCCTGCCGAACACCTCCGGCGCCCGGACTGCCGACGAGGCGGTGCGCATTGCAAGACTGGCGCGGGAGCTCGGCTGCGGCGATTTCGTCAAGATCGAGATCATGCGCGACACGAAGTATCTCCTGCCGGACAATGCGGAGACCGTCCGCGCAACGGAAATCCTCGCAAAGGAGGGCTTTGTCGTCCTGCCGTATATGTTCCCGGACCTGAACGCCGCACGCGATCTGGTCAGCGCCGGTGCTGCCGCCGTAATGCCGCTCGCCGCGCCGATCGGCTCAAACAAGGGGCTCTGCGCACGGGAGTTCATCCAGATTCTCGTGGATGAAATTGACCTGCCGGTCATCGTCGATGCGGGCATCGGACGGCCGTCGCAGGCCTGCGAGGCAATGGAAATGGGCGCGGCTGCCGTCATGTCGAACACCGCGCTTGCCACGGCGGGCGATCTGCCGCGCATGGCCTCCGCGTTCCGGCAGGCAGTCGAGGCGGGACGCGGCGCCTATCTCTCCGGACTCGGCCGCGTGCTGCAAAGAGGCGCTTCGCCCTCCGACACGCTGACGGGCTTCCTGCACGACTGAGGAGGCGCTCTGAAATGGAAAATCAGTTTCTGGTCGATTCCGGCGCACTGTCTCCGGCCGCGCTGGAGCGCAAGCATCAGCTTGAAAATGACCCGTCCTGCCGCACCGACCACATGGCATATCTGGAGGGACAGGAGCAGATTTCGTCCGATATCTGTGAAAAGGTGATGCGCGAGGTCGCGTCCTATGACCCCGCCGCCTACACCGCCGCGGATGTTGTCCGCGCACTGGAAAAGGAAAATCCCGGCATCGCCGAGCTGAAGGCGCTGCTCTCCCCTGCCGCGGAGCCCTTCCTCGAACGGATGTCCCAGCGCGCCGCCGCCGAAACGAGAAAGCATTTCGGCAACACGGTCTATCTCTTTACGCCGCTTTACATCGCAAATTACTGCGAAAATTACTGCGTCTACTGCGGCTTCAACTGCTATAACCACATCCGCCGCATGAAGCTCAGCGCCGCGCAGATCGAGCACGAGATGCAGGTCATCGCGGAGAGCGGCATGGAGGAAATCCTCATTCTGACAGGTGAAAGCCATGCGCAGAGCGATGTCGCATACATCGGGGAGGCGTGTAAGCTGGCGCGGAAATACTTCCGCATGGTCGGCATCGAAATCTATCCGGTCAATGTCGCGGATTACCGCTATCTGCACGAATGCGGCGCGGACTATGTGACCGTCTTTCAGGAGACCTACGACACGGAGAAGTACGAGACGCTGCATCTCGCCGGACACAAGC
>JAFPQL010000011.1 GCA_017414145.1 Oscillospiraceae bacterium
CCGGAGGCGTTCTGAGATGACAAAAACGGCTTTTCGATAGGACAATATAATACTCACAATAATAGATCAACTATCAATTACAGTCTGTAATACTTTTAAGGCGGAATTCAGATACCGGAACAGCCCCGCGGCGGCAGTCCCGCTGCGGCTTGACAAACAAAACGGAATCCATTATAATAGGATTGACAGCAGTTGTCTGCCGGAACCGGCAGGGGACTGCTTACCATATCGGGAGAACGCGCACTGAACGATCCGTGCGCCTTCATTTTATCCCGGCAGGGAGGACATCATGCGGGCATTGATCTTGAACTCCGGGCTCGGCAGCAGAATGGGCGATCTGACGAAGGAGCACCCCAAGTGCATGACACCGGTCTCACCGAACGAAACGATCCTGAGCCGCCAGCTCCGGATGCTCTGTGAGGCGGGCATCACGGAGGCGGTCATAACGACCGGCGCGTTTGACAGCGTACTGGTCAGCGAATGCAGCCGCCTTGATCTGCCGCTCCGGATCATCTTCGTCAAAAATCCGGATTACGCGCAGACCAACTATATTTATTCGATCTACTGTGCGCGGGAGGCGCTCCGCGGGCAGGATATCCTTCTGATGCACGGCGATCTCGTGTTCGAGAATACCGTGCTGGACGACTTGCTTGCCTGTGAGACAAGCTGCATGGCGGTCAACTCGGCGGTGCCGCTGCCGGAAAAGGATTTCAAGGCGGTGACGGCCGGCGGCATGGTGCAGAAGGTCGGTATCGAGTTCTTCACCGATGCCGTTGCCGCGCAGCCGCTCTATAAGCTGCGGAAGGACGACTGGGACCGCTGGCTCGATGCGATCATCGCGTACTGCGAATCGGGCGACCCGGCAAACCGCCGATGCTATGCGGAGAACGCGCTGAATGAGCTGCCGGAGAAGCAGATCGCCGCGCTGGATATCGGCGACCGCCTCTGCGCGGAGATCGACAACCCGTCCGATCTCGCCGTGGTATCGGCAAAGCTGCAGGCGGTCGAACGCCGCACGGTCTATATGTGCTTCTCGACGGACATGATCCACAGCGGCCACATCGCCATTATCAAAAAGGCGCGGCGGCTCGGCCGGCTGATGATCGGCGTCTTGTCCGATGAAGCGGTCGCGGGCTATAAGCGGTTCCCGCTGCTGCCCTTTGCGGAGCGGAAAGCAATGTTTGAGAACATCGCGGGCGTCTGGCGGGTCGTGGAGCAGAAGGCGCTGAGCTACCGCGCAAATCTGGAGGCCTACCGCCCGGACTTTGTCGTCCACGGCGACGACTGGCAGCACGGTTTCCAGAAGGTCATCCGCGACGAGGTGACGGCGGTGCTGGCGTCCTACGGCGGACGGCTTGTCGAATATCCGTATGCCGAGGATCAGAAGTATCGGGAGCTGGAACGCCGCGCCCGTGCGGAGCTTTCCATACCGGATTTCCGCCGCGGCAGACTGAAGCGGCTGCTCGCGATGAAGGGCACGGTCTCCGCGATCGAAGCGCACAGCGGCCTGACCGGATTGATCGCAGAAAAGACCGTTGTGTATCAGGACGGCGGCGCGCGGCAGTTTGACGCGATGTGGA
>JAFPQL010000109.1 GCA_017414145.1 Oscillospiraceae bacterium
AGGCTTGCGGGTCGTTTGTCGTGACCGAATAGTGCTGGGGAAACTCCACCGTGCATTGCACGCGGTGGGCCATCGCGACCGCCGTCATGATTTCCCGAAGGGCGGTGCAGAGCTCGCGGTCCGTGGCATCGTCCAACGTGCGGATGGATCCGGTCACGGTGGCCTCGTTGGGGATGACGTTGTCGAGTTCCCCGCCGTGGATCGTGCAGATGCTCAGCACACCCGACCGCTGGGGGTTGATGCGGTTGGGAACGGCGGACTGGGCCTCCAGCACCGCCGCCGCCGCCGCGAGGACCGGGTTGTGCGCCTTGAAGGGGGCGCTGCCATGGCCGCCTTGCCCACGGAAATTGGCGACGAAGTGCGTGCTCGACGACATGATGGGGCCGGGCTTGCACGCAAAGGAGCCGACGGGAAGGCCCGGCGTGACATGCTGCCCTGCGATGAAGTCGGGGACGGGGTCGCGGAGCACGCCGGCGTCCACCAGCTGGCGTGCCATCGCCTTGTTTTCCTCGCCCGGCTGCCAGATGAAGCGAACCGTTCCCGCAATCTCTTCACGGCGGGAAGCGAGAATCTTCGCAGCGCCAAGCAGCATGGCCGTATGGGCGTCGTGCCCGCAGGCGTGCATCAGGCCAGGCGTCTCGGAAGCGAAGGGGAGCCCCGTCTCTTCCTGGACGGCGAGGGCGTCGATGTCCGCGCGAAGGGAAACATTGGGGCCGGGCCGGCTTCCGTGGAGGATGGCAACGGTATCCGTTCCGATAAAGGGCGGCAGCACCTCGAGGCCGAGGCCTTCCAGCTTTGATCGAATCAGCTTCTGGGTGGCGAACTCTTCCCCCGCCAGTTCTGGGTGGCGATGCAGTTCATGTCGGAATTCGGTGATTTCCTGAAATATGAGGGCGGTATACCGGACGGTGCAGAAGATATGGCTTTTACACTGCCGGAGGAATATACTGACCTTGACGAACCGGTCTATGTGCTGTATACACCGAAAGCGGACGCCGGCCGTCTGGAAACCGCGCTTGCCGCTGACAGCAGCGTCACGGTGATCGGTGCGCTGTTCTGCGGTATGCTTGACCCAATGGAATATATAGGACCGCTTTTCAAGATCGTCGCAGAAGACGGCGTAAACCTGACACCGGAATTCTTTGGCGAATATGCACCGTATGCTTCATTTGACCCCGTTGAAAATGCATGGAATATCCCCCTTGCCGTCGACGCGAACACAACACTTGAGGAGGCACTTGTGATCCAGAAGCAGATCGCCGCAATGGACGGGATCAGGAGTGTTGGTATGCTCGGGATGTGTCTGGAATCACTGGAAAACCCCGTAGCCACAACAGTAAAGAATATTCCGTTTACGCCGAAAACACTGACAGGCGATGTGGACGGCGACGGCAAGGTGACGGCGTTTGACGCCTCGCTGGCACTGACCGGCTTCAACGAAGCCACTGTCATGGACTACGAGCCGGAGGAGCGCACGCTGTCCCCCGCACAGGAGAAAATCGCGGATGTGGACGGCGACGGTCTGCTGACCGCCTTTGACGCCACCTGCATCCTCACCTACACGAACCTCAAATACAATGCAGGCTTTGACGATCTCACATGGGAAGATGTCCTGCCGAAGAAATAACCGCATCCTGCACATGACGGGGGAGAGAACCGGAACCGGTGCTCTCCCCCCCTTTTTTTTCGCCGCATAAAAAGAAAATCACTGCCGAAGCAGTGATTGAGAGTGAAAGCAAATGTGTACCGGCATTCGCTTTTTCACAGCGTACCGCCACGAGAGGGTTCGGCAAGAGGGGCTGCCGGAAAAACGGGACGCTGCATTGACCAGATATTGCGGAAAAATCGTTGCATGATTTCAACCGCAAGTATATTATAGCACAAATATCACATATATGCAATGCGAAATCGTCTTTCAGCACTGTCATATTATCACCACTTCGCAAAGCGGCGGTCAAACGGCCGCCGATTTTGACAATTTTCTGTGTTTTGGCAGGTTGCACAATCGTCTGTTTCGTTTCTTGTGATACTGACGAAAAAACTGCACGCGGCGTGCAAAAACTTGACAAAAGGGACGAATTGTGCTAGAATAAATGCGTATGAGTGTGCCGCTTTTTTGCGTGCGCACGGAGCATTCGCCGTCCCGTGACGGCAGGAGGACGGGATCATGCCTGACAGAGCTTGCAGAATCGCGGTTGTCGTTTCCGGCATCAACGAGGAATACCAGAATCAGGTCATCAGCGGAGCAGAACGCTTTGCCGCGGAGCATTCCGTGCGGCTGTTTCTCTTCGCGGATATGGGCGGCCTGCACGGTGTTGCCGCACACGATGCCGGCGAATACAACATCTACAGTCTCCTGCGGTATGAGCAGTTTGACGGCGTCATCCTCCTGACCAATACGGTCGCCTCCGAGCCCGTGCGGCAGGAAATCCTGTCCGCGGTACGCACCGCCCGCATTCCCGCGGTTGTCATGGATGCAGGCGCGGCCGGCATGGCGGCAGTCACCATTGACAATTACGCCGCGATGCGGCAGATTGCGGAGCATCTCACCGATCATCACAAATGCAGGCGCATTGCCTATCTCGGCGGCCCGCGGCACAATCCCGAAAGCGAAGAACGGCTGCACGCCGTCCTCGATGTGCTGAACGAACGCGGGCTCAGTCTGCATCCGCGGCAGGTCTGGGAGGGCAGCTTCCTGAGCGCGGACGGCACCGCTGCGGTGAAGCAGCTTCTCGCCGACGCCGCCGACCCGCGCTATCAGACAGCGTTTCCCGAGGCGATCATCTGCGCGAACGATGTCATGGCCGTCGCCGCCATGAACGCCCTCGCCGCAAACGGCATCCGCGTGCCGCAGGATGTGATCGTCACCGGATTTGACCACACCTTCGCCGGCAGAAACTTCTCGCCGGAGCTGACCAGCGTCAACCGCGGTCTCGCAGAGGCGGGCGCACTCGCCTGCAAAATGCTGCTGTATCACGAAGTACAGCCCGGCATCACGCAGACGGTCCGGCGCGGCACCTCACCGGTATTCTCAGAGAGCTGCGGCTGCCGGGAGCGCACCGCGGATTCAGAGGCTGCATTCCGGCGGCAGAGCTGCAAAACCGCCGATCAGTACATCGGCAGCGCCCGGATGAACAGCCGCATGAGCTGTGCATTCGGCGCCTGTGAGACGCTCCCGCAGCTCATGACCGCCCTGCGCAGCTTTGTGCCGGAAATGCCGTGCAGCGGCTTCTGGCTCTGTCTCAACGCGGACTGGCTCGGCGACACTGACGCAATGCTTGCGGCTGCCGCCTCCGGAATGCAGGGGCAGTACCGCACAAAGGGCTACCCGGCGCGGATGCGCGTGCCGCTCGCCTATGAAAACGGTGTCTTCACCGCCGCGGAGGATTTCGCCTCCGAACAGATGCTGCCGCCCTGTGCGTCAGACATCGCAGGCGGCAGCGACTACTTCTTCCCGCTGCACTTCCGCAGCCGTTCCTTCGGATACTGCGTGATGCGCGGCAATGCGGAAATGCTCCAGTCGCCGGCTGTGTTTTCGTGGATGATTACCCTCGGAAACGCGCTGGAACACATCCGGAAGCTCTGCTGCACCCATGCCGTCGTCGCAAGGCTGGAGCAGCTCTATGTCATGGACGCGCTGACGGGCATCTATAACCGCAGCGGATTTGCACGCGAAACCGCAAAGCTCTATCAGCAGGCGGTACAGCTGCGGCAGCCTGTCATGGTGCTGTTCGCCGATCTCGACGGACTCAAGGAAATCAACGACCGCTTCGGGCATTCCGCAGGCGACACGGCGCTGAGAGCCGTGGGGCAGGCGATGAAGAATGTCTGCCACAGCGGCGAAATCTATACCAGATTCGGCGGGGATGAATTTCTGATCTTCGCCGCAGATAAAACCGAGGCGGAGTGCAGTGCGCTGGCTGACGCGCTGCAGGACGAACTCCGCTGCTTCAACGAACAGGGCGACGCCCCGTTCACCGTTTCGGTCAGCATCGGCTACTGCCTGACCGTGCCCCAGCCCGATACCTCTGTCTTTACGATCATTGCAGAGGCAGATCAGAAAATGTACGAAGAAAAGAAAAAGCGGACGACATCCAAATATCTGCGCAAATAAGCGCGTCAGTCTGAGGTGAAATTATGGCGAATACCAATCTGACCGTCGCGGTCATCGCTTCCGGAATCGACGAAGAATATCAGCAGTCCATTCTCGGCGGCATCCACCGCTATGCGGCACAGCACCATGTCAACATTGCGCACTTTATTGCCTTCGGCGGCATCCTCGCCAACCCGAAGTACGATCAGGGAGAATACAACATCTTTGAGCTGCCGAACTTTTCGCTGTTTGACGGCGTCATTCTGCTCTCCAATACCTTCTCGCCCGATCTGGCAGAATCGCTCTGGGAGCGCATCCGCAAAGCAGGCATCCCCGCCGTCAGCATCGACCGCGAGCTCGGCGACTGCTATTTCATCGGCATCCGCAATGCCCCCGCCATGGAGCAGATTACGCGTCATTTCATCGAAAAGCACGGCGTCCGGCGCCTGAACTACATCTCCGGCCCGGATGACAATACCGAGAGCTCTGCGCGTCTCAGCGCCTTCCGCCGCGTGCTGGAGGAATATGACATTCCGCTGGAGCCGGAGCGCGTGTATCACGGCACCTTCCGCGCAAAGGACGGCAGACGCGCCGTCGAGGCATTCCTCAGATCCGGACTGGAGCTGCCCGAAGCCATCATCTGCGCCAACGACGCCATGGCGATCTCCGCCGTGCTGGCGCTGGAGGCAAACGGCATCCGCGTGCCGGACGATGTGCTGGTGTCCGGCTTCGACAACATCTACAATGCGCGGCACTTCTCCCCTGCCCTGACCACCGTCGAGCGCCCGCTGATGCAGTCCGGCGCGCTCGCCTGCGAGCTGATCTGCCGGCACGCCGCCGGTGAGGAGCTGCCCAGAGTGCAGGAGCTCAACGCCGTCCCGATCTACGACGAAAGCTGCGGCTGTCCCGCACAGGAGACGGAGGATGTCAGCGTTTTCAAGAAGCGGAATTACCAGATTCTCGAAAACACCCGGCACGACATCTCGCGCTGCAACCAGATGTCCTGCGCGCTGGTCGAATGCGACAGCTTCACTGAGTACATCGACACGCTGAAAAGCTATATCCTCATGACCAAATGCGAGGAATTCTATCTCTGTCTCAACGACAACTGGCATCTGCGCCAGATTCAGCACGAAACCGGCTACACCGGCGAGCTGCCGGTCGATTCCTACACCGTACACGGCTACTCCAGACGCATCCTGATGCCGCTCGCCTACTACGACCGCAGCTTCCACAGCGCCGACAGCTTCACCTCGGACGAGATTCTGCCGCGCCTGCGCTCCGAAAACGGCGCCGTGCGCAATATCTTCTTTGTCCCGCTGCACTTCCGCGAGCGGAGTCTGGGCTATTTTGCCATTGTCAACTCCGAATTCCCGATGGTCAGCACGATGTTCCACTCCTGGAGCATCAACATCAGCAATTCGCTCGAAAACTTCCGCAAGCTGCTCTGCCTCGACGAGATCGTGCAGGAGCTCGACCGGCTGTACGCGATCGACTCGCTGACCGGCATCTTCAACCGCAACGGCTTCAAGCGCAGTGCCGGCACGCTCTTTGATTCCTGCATCGAAAACGGCCGATCCGTGATGATTATGTTCGCCGACATGGACGGACTCAAGGCGATCAACGACAGCTACGGCCACAAGACCGGCGACCACGCCATCCGCAGCATCGCGGGCATTTTGCAGGAGAGCTGTCTGCACGGCGAAATCGCCTGCCGCTTCGGCGGGGATGAGTTCTTCATCTTCGCCGCCGATTACACCGAAGCCGACGCCGAACGGCTCCGCAGCCGCATCCAGAACGGTCTCGATGTCTGCAACCGCAATGCCGGCGTCCCCTATCAGCTCGGCATCAGCATCGGCGCGTGCATCACCGTCCCGCAGCCGGGCAGCTCGATCTTCCAGCTCATCACGGTCGCAGACCACCGGATGTACGAGGAGAAAAAGAAGAAGAACCCCTCCAAATATCTCAAGCAGCCCGTGCAGGCTACGCCCGCACCCGCTCCGGAAAGCTGATTCCGTGTCCGGTTCCCCGCTGAAGGGAGCCGGACATTTCTGTACGCTGCCGGATTGACATTTCTTTCACAAATAGCTTGCAATCCGGCACGAAATGTGCTATAATATACTTTGAAGCATGGCAGCGACCGGCTTTGAAAATCTGAAGGAAAGGACTGGTATGACATATGGCAAAGATGAGCGTCATTTTTGACCGCTGTAAGGGCTGCGAGCTCTGCACGACCGCCTGCCCGAAACAGATCGTCGCGATTCAGCATGAGAAGCGCAATAAGGAAGGCGTGTTTACCGCCTACTGCACAGACCCCGATGCCTGCATCGGATGTTCCATGTGCGCGATGATGTGTCCCGATTGTGCCATCGTAATTGAAAAATAAACCAGAAAGGAAGATTTTCATTGGAAAAGGTTTTAATGAAAGGCAATGAGGCACTTGCCGAGGCCGCCATCCGTGCGGGCTGCAAATGTTTCTTTGGCTATCCGATCACACCGCAGACCGAGCTTTCCGAGTATCTCTCCAAGCAGATGCCCAAGCGCGGCGGCGTCTTTTTACAGGCAGAATCCGAGGTTGCCGCAATCAATATGGTACTGGGCGCTGCCGGTACCGGCACCCGCGTCATGACCTCGTCGTCCTCGCCCGGAATCTCGCTGAAGTCTGAGGGTATTTCCTATATCGCAGGCTCCGATGTCCCCTGCCTCATCGTCAATGTCGAGCGCGGCGGTCCGGGTCTCGGATCCATTCAGCCGTCCCAGCAGGACTACTGGCAGGCAACCAAGGGCCTCGGCCACGGCGATTTCCGCCTCATCATCCTCGCACCGAATTCCGTGCAGGAGGTGGTCAACCTCGTCGTCCGGGCGTTTGACCTCGGCGAAAAGTACCGGATGCCGGTCATGCTGCTCTCCGACGGTCTGCTCGGTCAGATGATGGAGCCGGTCGAGTTCCCGGAGATC
>JAFPQL010000012.1 GCA_017414145.1 Oscillospiraceae bacterium
ACGACGCGGATGCCGGGCTGGACTACAACGCCTATCCGAAATTCTACTACTCCACGCTGTCAAGCGAAGCCGTCGAATATACCGTCAGAAAGGTCTGGATTGACGACGACAACGCACAGCAGAAGCGTCCCGCCGATATCACCGTCGATCTCTATCAGGACGGCACGCGGAAGGAAACCGTCGTACTGAATGAGCAGAACGGCTGGGAATACAAGTGGACCGGCCTGAAGGACGGTTCGGTGTGGACGGTTTCCGAGCGGGAGATTCCGGAGTCTTACTCCGTCATGATCGACTCCAACAGCACACAGTTCCTGATCCGCAATACCTATCAGGAAACGACGACGACCGTCAGCGGAACCGAAACGACCGAAACGACCGTTACCACCGCGGAAACGACCCCGACGGAGCCTGCCGTCACCACGACAGCGCCGTCGCTCGTTCAGACCGGACAGCTCTGGTGGCCGGTGATTCCGCTGTCACTCGGCGGCGTGATTCTGATCGGCGCGGGCATCTCCATGCGGTCGGGAAAGAAGAAAGATGAGAAATAAAGGCTGGATCATCGTCTGCCTGCTCGGAATCCTGATGATCGCGTCTGCCGGTCTGCTCTGCTGGCACAACATCAGCGAGAGCCGCGATGCCGCGGAATATTCCGATGAGGTACTCGGCGCGCTGAAAGAGGGAATCCCCGATCCTCCCGCGGACAGTACGGCGCCGCCGGCGGAACAGGATTTATACGCGCCCTATGAGCAAGACGCCGGCAGCGATCCTGAAGAAGCGGCCGATATCGTGATCGGGCAGGACGCCTACTGCGGATATATCGCAATCCCTGCGCTGAATCTGGAGCTGCCTGTCATGAGCAGCTGGAGCTACCCGAATCTCAAAAAAGCACCCTGCCGGTACAGCGGTTCCGCGCTGACGAATGATCTGATTATCGCGGCGCACAACTATACCTCCCACTTCGGCAAAATCAGGCGGCTGACCGGCGGTGACCGGATTCTGTTCACGGACACACGCGGCAGACAGTTTGCGTATGCGGTCTCCTTCACCGAGGTCATCGAGGGGCAGGATGTCGAGCAGATGTTCAGCGGGCAGGCCGAGGACTGGGATCTGACGCTGTTCACCTGCACGCTGGGCGGCAAAAGCCGCGTCACCATCCGGGCTGACCGGGTCACTGACGATGCGCAGGCCGCATAACCGCCGGAACAGGCACAAGGACAGGACAAATCAAGGTTTTTCCAATCGCCGCGGGACTTCTCCGACTGACCGTCAGAGCGCCGCGGCGGTTTTGACAGCAGACAAAAGCCCCGAAGCGCTTTGATACGCTTCGGGGCTGATTTTTGATCGGGTGTCTGCCATTTTCTGCTTACAAATCGCAGCGGCAGATGTCCTCGTAGGTTTCGCGGCGGATGACCGTCCGGACGGCGCCGTCCCTGACCATGACCATTTCCGGCCGCGGATTGCGGTTATAATTGGACGCCATCGAGTAGTTATAAGCGCCGGTCGCCAGAACCGCAAGCGTGTCTCCGGCCTGCGCATCCTGCAGCAGCAGATCCCGTCCGATCAGGTCGCCGCTCTCACAGCACTTTCCGCCGACGGTGACCTTCTCGCTGCGCGGAGCATCGGCACGGTCCGCAATCAGCGCTTCATAGGCCGATTCGTAAAGCGCATAGCGCGGATTGTCACACATACCGCCGTCAATCAGGACATAGGTGCGGACATTCGGAATCTGCTTCTTCGCCATGACCGTATACAGCGTGATGCCGGCTGCCGCAACAATCGAGCGACCCGGCTCAAAGAGCATGAACGGCTCCGGAAAAGACAGCTTTGCACAGGTCTCGCGGATTGCGCTCAGCATCGCACGGACGATCTCGCCAAAGGGCTTCGGGTCGTCCGATTCCACATACCGAATACCGGGGCCGCCGCCGAGATTCAGCTCGGTCAGCACCGTACCGGTCTCCTGCCGGACGGCATCCATCAGGCCGAGCATCACACGGGCTGCCTCCGCAAAAGGCTCCGTTTCCAGAATCTGCGAGCCGATGTGACAGTGCAGGCCGACCAGCTCCAGATTCGGATAGGTCATCGCCGCCTTGACAGCCTCCATCGCCTCACCGGTCTCCAGCGCAAATCCGAATTTCGAGTCGATCTGACCGGTCTGGATAAAGCTGTGCGTGTGCGCGTCAATGCCCGGCTTAATCCGCAGCAGAATGCGCACGGTCTTGCCGGCTTCCGCGGCAATCCGGTTCAGACGCTCCAGCTCCGGCAGATTGTCCGCGACAATGCGCCCGACATTGCTGTCCACCGCCATTTGCAGCTCGGCGTCCGTCTTGGAATTGCCGTGCATGACAATATCGGCTGCCGGCATTCCGGCGGACAGTGCGGTGTAAAGCTCACCGCCCGACACGACATCGGTGCCGAGCCCCTCCGAATGCACGATGCGGTACAGCTCCTTGCAGGAGAGCGCCTTGCTCGCATAGCAGATCATGCCGTTTCCGCCGTATTCGGCATCGAGCACCGTGCGGAATCCGCGGCAGTTTTCACGGATCGTCTGCTCGTCCATGACATAGAGCGGTGTCCCGTGCTGCTGCGCCAGCGCCACACAGTCGACCCCGCCAAACAGCAGATGTCCTTCCTCAGAGACAGTCAGATTGGGTGTAAGCATTGGGGATCATCCTTTCTGATTTTCCTTCCAGAATTGATAAAGCTGACATTGCAGCATTCCGTTATAGAGCTTGCGGCGTTTGCGCGCCCTGCGCCCGAAGCACTGCTCAAACTCCGCGTCCGGCGTGATGATGCTGCACGCGGCATCCTCCGGAAACACCTTTCCCATGATGCGGTACAGCGCTCTGGCCGCGGAAACATCGAGCATCCGCTCGCCGTAGGGCGGATTGCAGACAACCGTCTGCCCGGGAACCGCCTCAAAATCTCTGATATCGCGCTGCTTCACCGTAATGCGGTCGGCAACGCCTGCTTTTTTTGCGTTTTCAATCGTCAGTGCGACGGCCTCCGGATCACTGTCATAACCGAACGCTGTGAACTCAGCATTGCGGTCTATCCGCGCACGCGCCGCCTCTCTCGCGTCAAACCACGCCTTTTTCGGCATCTGCGTCCAGCGCTCGGCGGCAAACCGCCGGTGCAGACCGGGCGCCATGTGCATGGCACGGTATGCGCCCTCAATCAGAAATGTACCGCTGCCGCAGAACGGGTCACAAAGCACCGTCCCCGCCCGCACATGGGAGAGGTCGAGGATGCCGGCGGCCAGCGTTTCGCGGATCGGCGCGGCATTTGCATTCTGACGCCAGCCGCGTTTATAGAGCGGAACGCCGGAGGTGTCGAGATACACCGTGCAGATGTCGCTGCGGATTGCAAACTGAATCTGATGTACGGCGCCGCTCTCCGGAAGCGCTTCGGTATGATACGCCCTTTGCAGGCGCCTGACCGCCGCCTTCTTGACAATCGCCTGACAGGCAGGCACACTTTTCAGCGCGGAATTCAGCGAGCTGCCCTTGACGGGAAACGCGTCGTCCGGCCCGATGAACCGTTCCAGCGGGAGTGCTGCCGTCCCGTCAAACAGCGGGTCAAAGGCGGTTTTTCCGCGCTGTGCTGCGACGGAAAAGCTGCCCAGCTCAATCAGCACGCGCTCCGCGACCGTCAGTCCGACATTCGCGGCGGCGAGCATCGTCCAGTCTCCGGTGAAGGAGACTCTGCCGTCCGACGCCTGAATCTCCGCGGCGCCGAGCCGGATCAGTTCAAATTTCAGGACGCTTTCCAGTCCGAAATGGCAGGGGCAGCACATCCGGAATCCCGCCGTGCTGCCGCCCTTTCCCTGTCGTTCCAAATCAATGTCCTCCGCCGGTGCTGCTGTTATTGCCGCTGTTATCGGAAGCATAGACCTTTGCATCCTGCAGACCGAGCTCACGGCCGTCGCAGTACGGCGCATTGGTCGATTTCCAGTATCCCTCGACACCCTTTCCGCAGCCGTCCACGGCGATCTTGCCGGTGCCGGTGCAGACTCTGCCGGTGATGACCGTGCTGCACTGCGGGAAGTCCTTGCCAGACCAGTGCTGCTGAATCCAGTCGCCGATGATGTTTTTCCATGCGTGCGGCGTGTCAATCCGTCCGCGGTTCAGAATTTCGAGGTTTTCCTTGTAGCCGAGCCAGCAGCCGCTGACAAAGTCAGGGTTCAGACCGACGAACAGCTTATCGCACCAGTCGGTGGTCGTACCGGTCTTGCCGGCAATCGGAATCTGCTTGCCGCCCTTGAAGAGCTTGGCCTGCTTACCGGTACCCTGCTCGCCGTTGACAACATTCTGCAGCAGCTTGTTCATGACATAGGATGTCTCGCGGTCCACTGCCTGATGCGAGTTGTCGCCGCCCTGATAGACGACGCCGCCGTCACCGGACTCGACGCGGTCGATGATGTGCGCATCGATGAAGGTGCCGCCGTTGCCGTAGACCATGAAGGCATTGACCAGATCCTTGACCGTCACGCCGTAATTCAGTGCGCCGACGGCCAGCGGAGCCCAGTTCTTGTCCTTGGCGTTGAGTTCCAGACCGAGCGCCTGTGTCGCAAAATCGTACACCTGATCTCTGCCGTAGGTCTTGACCAGCATCGCAGGAATCGTGTTCTTGGAAACTTCCAGCGCCTTGTAGACATTGACCTTTACATTCGACCATGTGCCGATGCTCGTCTCAGAGTAGTTGGACGGCCACGGCTTGCCGGTTTCCGGATTGGTCAGCGGCGGGTGGTCGAGAATCCGCGTGCCCCACGAAATGGCATCGTGATAAAGCGCGTAGCCGTAGCTCGTGACCGGCTTGATCGCGGAACCGGGCTGCTGCTTTTCCGTCGAGGCATAGGAGGTGCCGAGCGAACCGTTCTTCTTGCCGATCATACCGACCGTGCAGAGAATTCTGCCTTCGTAGTCGATTGCGGTAAAACCGCACTGCAGCGGCAGGACCTCATCCTTGCCGTTGACCTTGCCCTCATATTTTCCGTCGTGATTCAGATCGCGCTTCCGGGTCGTGGCTGCTGCGGTGGTCATGCCCTTCAGAATGTTGTTCATATCCATGAACTTGTCCTCGACATAGGCCTGCATCTTGCGGTCAACGGTCGTATAGATCTGATAGCCGCCGCTGTTGATGATACCGAGCGCACGCTTTTCGGTGATGCCGCGCTGATCCATCAGCACATGGGCATACTCGCGCAGCGCCTCGTCCACGGCCCATGAGGTGCTCTTTTCCTCGGTGACGGCCGCGCCGTTCTCATCGACCTTGGGCTCCTCCTCCGGGTGCAGCTGCTTGTACTCGTCGGTGCCCTTGAAGATCAGGTGCTCGTGCAGGGCGTCCTGATACTCGTCAAAGGTGATCGCGCCGTTATAATACATTCTGTAGAGGATATATTCCATACGGTCGCGGTTGGTCTGCATACCGGTGTTGATAAATTTGTCGGAAATATACTTGGTCTTGGTAACCTCGTTGTAGCCTTCCTCGTAATAGCCGGCAAACGGATTGTTGATCTCCGGGCTCTGCGGAATTGCCGCAAGGCAGGCGCCTTCCGCGATCGACAGCTCGCTGACCGTCTTGCCGAAATACTTTCTGGCCGCCATTTCGACGCCGTTTGCCGCGCCGCCGAAGCCGATATAGTTGATATAGGTCTGGAGAATCTCGTCCTTGGAATAGGACTTTTCAAGCTGCAGCGCACGGTAGACCTCACGGATCTTACGCTGCGGGCTCGTCTCGTCGTCGCCCGTCAGGTTCTTGACAAGCTGCTGGGTGATCGTGGAACCGCCCTGCTCGGAGTTCCAGAACTTGAGGATCATGTTTGCGATTGCACCGGCGGTACGCTTATAGTCCACGCCCTCGTGCAGATAGAAACGCTCGTCCTCGCCGTAGACAAAGGCATCGCGGACATGCTGCGGCACCTTTTCCAGATCGACCGGCATTCTCTGGACGGACTGGTTGACATTGTAGACATTGATGTACTCGCCGTTCTCGTCCGTTTCGTAGATATTGGTGGAGTAGCTCATCGTCATTTCCTGAATGCTGACCGACGAGGTCGTTTCCATATAGTTGAGCACATAGCTCGTTGCCGCAAGGCCGCAGATGACGCCTGTGATGATAAACAGCAGCGTGAACGACAGCAGCGTGACCAGAATCACGGAACCGATTTTTTTGAGAATGCGCAGAATCAGCGGGGTTCTGCGGCGCTTCTTGTTTTTCTTTTCCCGTAACAGCGCGCCGTTGGTGCTGATTGCGTTCGACATATCCATGGAAATGAAGCTCCTTTCGGGTACGGCAGTTCCTCTGCCGGCATGGGCTTTTTACCGGAAAATCCGGCAAAAGGGATATATATACAGATTTATTATACCACAAAATCGCCGGCTTGTTAAGCCTTTTCCGGAAATTGTAATCGTTTTGTGTATTTTTGAGAAAGTCCTCCGCATATCGGGGATTGTTTTGTATCATACTATTCATGTTCCGCTCCGATTGCAGCAAAATTGCACGGACAAAACCGGCATCCGGAGCTGAATGCACAAGACGAAAGGAAGGTGTCCGGAATGTTACAATCGAAAATCGGTCTGCCGGTCACGCTGGCGGCCGTCACGGTCACGGCGGCGGCGATGCTCCTGACCCCGATGGCCGCTGCCAAACGGCGCGCCAAAGCACTGCACGGCTCAGGCGGCTTTGAACAGCGGCTGCCCTCAGACAGCCCCGCAGAAACCGGCATCCGGGAGGCCGCCGCATTGCCGGAGCTCCCGCAGCAGCGCTATCTGCTGAAGCTCCGCGGCAACACGCTCTCGGTCTATGCGGAGGGGCAGGCGGACCCCGCGGCGGTCTATGAGCTGCCCGCAGGGTGGCTGCCGGATTATGACAGAATTGTGCTCGAATACGGGCTGCGTGCCGAGGACGAATCCGAGCTGCGGCGTCTGCTGGAGGACTATGTGTCATGAGTGCATGGCAGCGCGCCGGAAGCTGTCTGCGGGCAAACCGGCGCGGCGTCCGGATCCTTGCGGCGGCGGAGCTTTCCCTCAGTACAATGCTGCTCCTGACGGGCTGGATTTTGCAGCGTATGATGCAGGACAGGCATCTGCTCGGCAGTGCGGGAACCGGGCGCGTCTGCGGATGGGATCTGTGGCTTTCCGGCTTTCTGCTGGCCGCCCTGCTGACCCTGACGCCGATCCGGGTGCAGAGCGCGTGGATTCTCGGTGAGATGACCGGCGTACTGGACGACAATGACACCGGATTCCTGCGGTGCAGCAGAAACACATCGCTCTGGGGGAAAATGCTCGCCGCAAGGCTGCTGATCACTGCAAGACTGCTGATCGCTTTGCTCCCGACGGCGGCAGCATGGACGGCAGCTGGGAGCATCTGGCGGCTGATGCCCCTCTGGCATGACGCCTATCCTGCCCTGCTTGCCGCGGCGCATCTCCTGGTGGCAGGTGCGGGGCTGCTGATGCTGCCGCTCAGAGTCCTCAGAGCATGGCTGGCGCTCCCGCTCTGCTTCCTGAAAACGCCCCACCGGAGCGCCGGCGACATTGTGCGGAATGCGCTGCTGCTGAGCCGCCATGCCGGCGGCAGGCTGCTCCTGCGCCGCGGAATCCTGCTCCCGCTGATGCTGGTTCCGCCCGCCGCCGCCCTGTTTCTGCCGCGGCTTGCCGCCTCGGAGCTGCTCTGGGCAAACCGGCGCTGGTCCCGCTGCTGCGGCGGGCAGCAGATGCGGCTGAAGCATCGCAAAAAGCGACATTTTCTGTCGTGCAGCCCACACAAAACGCCCGACGCGATACCCGCCGATCGCTGTGCAATCCGATAAAACTGATGGATTTAACTTGCGATTCTCCGGAAATTGGCTTATAATGAGCTTGTTCAGATCAATGGCGTCTGCGCAATTTTGTCTGATACCGAATACAATCTCACACGGAAGGGAGGGATTCTTCTGCTGAATACCAATCGCCAGCCCGCACCGCTGCGGCTGCTCTCATGGCTCGGACAATGCGGATGCGATGTGCTGATGCTGTTTCCGCGCTGCTTCGCCGCTGCCGGCAGGGGAATCCTGCATTTTCTCCGTGATCTGCGGCACGGCTGCGGCAGAGTGCTCCGCCTGATCGGCGGCATTCTGCTCAAACCGTTCCGGCTCCGGCTTGCGGTGGCACATTCCGCCGAATCACAGCTAAGGCAAGGCAGAAAATCCGATTCCCGCGGCGCAAAGGTCTGCGCCGTCCTGCGGATGCTCGGCACAGTGCTGTTCAGTGAACACGGGATTGTCGTTTCGCTGTTCCGCTTTGCCGTTCCGCTGGTCTGCTGCGGATTTCTCTGGTCCGTCGTCCGTTACGGAAAGAGCATCGACTACGGCATCGAGGTGTCGTTCAACGGCGCGGCAATCGGCATCATCAGCGAGGAGGAGGACTACGAGCTCGCAGAGCAGATCGTTCGCCGCCGCCTCTCCTACACGGACGAGGACATCGCATTCTCCTTCCGGCGGGAATTCCGGCTCACGGAGGACACGGAAACCCCGCGCCTGCTGCCCGGTGATCTCGCCGACCGGATGCTCCGGAGCGCCGCGATCGAGCTGACCGACGGCTGGGGCGTCAGCAGAGGCGACACCTTCCTCGGCGCCGTCTCCGATATCAAGCCCATTGAGACAGCGCTCCAGGAGCAGCTCAGCCGCTATCAGGAGTCGCTCAGCTTTGATGCGGACGAGGTGTTCTATCCCGAAGAAATCACCTATGAAAAAGGCGTGTTTCTCAAGTCCAATCTGACCGAGCCGGAGCGCATCGCCGCAGAGCTGACAAAGGTCAGCTACGGCACGCGTACCTATACGGCTGCTGCCGGTGAATCCGTCTACTCTGCCGCCATGCGCTTTTCAACCACGCCGGAGCATCTCCGTGAGCTCAACCCCGATCTGCCGGACAGCATCCCGATTGCGACGCGCATCACCGTTCCGACCGAGGAGCGCGCCCTGCCGATCTCCTACCGCAGAACACTCCGTCTGACCGCATTCGTCGATTACGATGTCATCCGCACGGAGACAAACCGGCTCAACGCCGGCACGGAAAAGGTTCTCCGCCGCGGCATCAAGGGCGAACGCAGCAATACCGTGCAGATTACCTATACAGACGGCGAGGAAAGCGGCCGTGAGCTGCTGGACTCACAGATTCTCTCGCTGCCGGTCGATGAGGAGCTGGGCATCGGCACATATGCCCCGCAGCCGTTCAGCAAGGAAACGCAGTTCAACGGCACCGGACAGTTTGCGTGGCCGCTCAACGGCGGCTATATCAGCGATGTGTTCATCAGCAACCGCAACCACCGCGGCATCGACATCGCGGCGCCCGGCGGCACGGAAATCTATGCGGCGGAGGACGGCGTCGTCACAACGGCCACCCTCTCCGGCAGCTACGGAAACTATGTGAAGCTCGACCACGGCAACGGCTATGAGACGCTCTATGCGCACTGCAGTCTGCTGCTCGTCGAGCCCGGACAGGAGGTCACCCGCGGACAGGTCATCGCGCTGGTCGGCACCACCGGCCATTCGACGGGCAATCATCTCCATTTTGAGGTGCGGCGGGACGGTCTGAATTTCAATCCGGCGGATTATCTGCGGGTCAATGTGGACTGAGGAGCCGGATGATCGCCGTCCGTGTGTTCAAAACTTCGTTGAAATTGAGGAAAAACCTGTCTGATTTTAACATATTTCCGAAGATTTCCGATTTTTTGAAAAAAGACCTTGACAATTCCGCATCTTTGTGCTATAATTGTAAAGCTGGTCACGGAAGATGACCGAATGCTGGTGTAGCTCAGTTGGTAGAGCAGCTGATTTGTAATCAGCAGGTCGGGGGTTCGAGTCCGTCCACCAGCTTTCATATGTGGGAGAGTTCCCGAGTGGCCAAAGGGGGCAGACTGTAAATCTGTTGCGTCTCGCTTCGGTGGTTCGAATCCACCCTCTCCCACCAAAAAAGCCGATGCGTTCTGCATCGGCTTTTTTCTTTCTGCTTTCATTTCCCCGCTTCTTCTCCGGAGAAGGAAAACAGTGTTTCAACGGTTGTTTCAAACACCGCGGCAATGTCCATCGCCAGCTTGAGCGACGGATTATACAGCCCCCGTTCCAGCCGGATGATCGTTTCCCGCCGGACATTGACCCGATCGGCCAGTTCGCCCTGCGTCATGCCGGTTCTGGCACGGAATTCGCGGATTCTCGTCCGAAGTTCAGGCATCTTCCTCCCCCTCTCTGTCGCTCCGGCCGTCTGTCTTTGCTTCATAGTACATCGCAATAAAGTAGTAAACCGCAAAGAGCAGATACACCAGTGCCGCAATCCACGCATAATGCAGCTCGACCGTGATCTTCTTCGGGCTGCTGAACAGACACGCGCATCCGATAAATGCCAGAAAGCCGATTCCGGCGAGTACAGTGATAAACCGGCTGTTTGTCTTCGCAAGATTCTCCCGCGCCAGCTCATCCTCACGGTCGCGCCGCGCCGCATCCACCGTAAACAGCGTCATCGTCACAAACACGGCCAGAATCAGCAGCACAACCGGCAGAAAGCGGGTCAGCAGCGTGTCGGACTCCCCTGTCCTTCTGTCCAGCACATAATACCCCGTCCAGATCGCGGACATCGCCAGTCCGAACAGTCCGTGACGGAAATACAGCTTGCGGTATGGCAGGATTTTTTTCATATTGCATTCCTCCTTAAATCTGTGATGTATTCATCACTTTCTGTGATAATTATATCACATCAGATTGCGGATGTCAAGCGTTTTGTGACAAATTTATCACTTTCGGCATTCTGTCGGTTCTGTGATATATTTCTCACATTCCGCTTGTCTGCTTTGCACAAAACACTTGCAATCCAAAGAGCAGTATGCTATAATGGATATCACCGCCGGCGTCTCCGGCGCATATCATGTACTACTTTTTCATCGGGAGGCAATGCCATGGAAATCACTTACCGCGAAACGCATACCTTTACACGCGAACAGCTTGAGGCGCTGTTTTTATCCGTCGGCTGGTCATCGGGCGCATATCCGGACCGGCTCGTGCTGGCCATGCAGGGCTTTCAGACCGTCATTTCCGCATGGGACGGCGACCGTCTGATCGGCATGGTCTGCGCAATGGACGACGGCGTCATGAACGCGTATGTGCATTATCTGCTCGTGCATCCGGACTATCAGGACCGCGCCGTCGGGCGCACGCTGATGGAGCGCATCAAGGCGCACTACGCCGACTATCTGCGCATCTGCCTGATCGCCTACAACGATGAACTGCACTTCTATGAAAACTGCGGCTTTCACCGCTCGGAGGAGTCCTCGCCGATGCACCTGACCTCGCTCTGGACTTAAATTCCAAAGCCCCGAAGCAGTTGCTCCGGGGCTTTGCTGTATCATGATTCTGTTATGCGGTGACTTTCACAGCTTCCGCTCTCTGTCACTGCACGCTGTTTGTAAGCGGGATGCCCACAGTTTCTTCACTGTATTCACAGTATGCAGCTGCCTGCTGATAGGCTTCCCACTGCGCCCCGCGCACCGCCTCGAAGTTCTCAAACGGGTCCTCATAGGTATGCTGAACCAGCGTGACGGATCTGATTCGTCCGGCTCTAAACCATTCCTCACTCATCGGTACGGTCCCCGCGAATACGGTCTGATAGAGTGCATCGCCGTAGCAGTAAGCGCCAACCGTCACGGTCAGATTGCCGTCCGGACCCAGCTCCAGTTTTTCGATGCTGACCGCTTTATCCCAGGCATAGTCCGTGAAGAACACCTTCAGACCATCCTCTTTCCGCAGAACAGCCAGTTCCGCGCTGCCGTCATTCGCGGTCAGAGCCGATCCGGATGCCTGCATATAGTCGTCGTATCCGGCCCAGTCAGACAGTCCGGCACCCGTCTGTACCTTCTCCAGCTCAGGGGCATCAATACGCGTCATTCTGATTGCCGTTCCGATTCTGCACCGAGGCAAAATCAGAGACAGCGATTCGGCATACGATTCTGCAAATCCCGCGGCATCAGCGCTCTCATACACGGCTGCTGAGATGTCATAGCTCCGAAGCCGGTTCCAGAGTCCGTGCTCCGCCGTCAGAATATGCGTGAACACATTGCAGCGTTCGCCGTCGCCCGCATCATCCTGCAGCATCGAAAGCTGCATGATCAGCGCACCGGTATCCGGATACAGGGTCATGCCGGAAAACTCGCAGCGCTGATATGTCTCATCCGTGAAGAAGCTCAGATACCATGTGTCAGTCTCCTCGCCCTCCGTGCAGCCTGCAAGGAACCGGATCCCGTCCTCATCCTGTACTGTATTTTGGAATGCCTGCATCAGTGCGGCAGCATCCGGGTAATGATACAGACCTGCAATTTCATCCAGATCGCCCGTCATACTTGCTTCTCCGGAACCGGCAGCCGTTTCATCATAAAGGCCGGACAGCACCCGATGAGATGTGAACGCATATTCGTTCTGGTCCGCAGTATCCTCACCGGTCGGGACACTCTGCAGCATGAGCGCCGGATGCTCCGGAACCGCCGCCTGAAATGCCTCCCACTGTTCCCCGCGCACTGCCGTATACTCATCAAACGGATCGAGGTACTCGTGGATTTCAAGCTGTATGTCCCTGACTGTACCGGCCGGCAGCGTATCCCGCTGGAAGGTCAGATAATCCGCGAACACTGTCTCATACATTTCGTCACTGTACGGATACAGGCCGACTGTCACGCGCAGCGTACCGTTTTCGTCCAGCTCCAGCGACTCAATTCCGTATTTCTTTGACCACGCATAGTCCGTGAAGTAGAGGTTCAGTGCGTCCTGCTTTGGCAGAACCGCCAGCGTCGCGCCGTTTTTCTCCGTCTTCAGCGTTTTGCCTGCCAGCCTATACTCTTCCAGACCTGCCCAGTCCTCCAGATCGAATTCTGTTTGCAGCTTCTCCTGCTTATGCGACAGCGGGAGAACCGACCGCGCCTGCAAACCGGTGTCGCCGGTCAGATCAGTGATCGTCGGCAGTTTGCCGGCCGCGTCGCTGAACTCCGCAGTCCGATCGCTGCGATACGGCATGATGATCTCCTCAAAGTTCCTGACCTTCGCTGCAAAGCCATGCTCAACCGTCAGAATCTGGGTGAACACATTGAACATCTCTGTCTGGTCTTCCTGACTCTCCAGTCCGTTCAGATAAACCCGGAGCAGTCCGTCATTCGTCAGCTCTATGCGCTCCAATGCCAGATACTGGTAATAATCCGCGCCGGTGATTACGGTCAGGAAGAGCGTGTCATTCTCCTCGCCCTCCTCGACGCGGAGCAGCCGGTCGTTCTCCGGGAAGTGTACCGGCATTGCGCTCAGCATCGCTTCCGCATCGGGAAAACCGTAGTACGCCGCTATCTGCTCCATCGAATCCGTCTGCGGCTGATAGATCATTTCGGTGATCTCCGACTCGTCCTCCATCATGATATGCAGTGTCGAAACGCTGACACTGCCGCGGAGTGCTTCGATCCTGCTGATTCCGGATGCCTTCGTGAGATACGGACGGGTATTCGGAGAGACCAGCTCCTTCAGCAGCGCACGAACATCCCCGGCGCCGACCATGCCGTCACCGTCCGCGTCCGCCAGCTCCAGACCGAGCGGTGAGATTTTGACCTCTTTGTCCTCTGCGGCAATTCTGTTGGAGCAGATCGCGTCCGCAATGGAGATTTTGCCGTCCACTGTGAGATCGCCGGCATCGGTAAAGGCTTCCGGACGGGCATATCCGACCAGACCGTCGGACTGATAGGCGATGCGCGCACCGTCCGTAAACTGACCGAGGCTGTGTTCCCCCATCAGCACCTCGACCGTGAAGGCCTCTGCGTCCGGCAGCACCCGGAAGGTCAGCGGAAAATACTTCGGCTCCGGCACCTTGACCTGTTTCTGCTGTGCCTTGTCGTAAAATTCCGTCGCGTAATACGGCTTAAATGCGGGGAGCGTCTCCTTCAGAAACGCCGAAATGCGGGTGTCCGGCGTCTGCGCTCCGTCAGCCGCTGTCCGATACGCCGCTCCGGTCTCAAAATTCACGGTCAGCCCGCCGCGCTTCCACTGCTGCTCCGGCTCCGTCGCAGCTTTGAGCGGCATTCCGTCCTCGGTATACCACTTGTTTCCGCGGGTGTCATACTGCACGGCAAAGCTGCCGAAGTCATAGCGGAACACCCGCGTCTGAATGGTCTCAACGCCTGCCGCCGCGGCGCGGATTTCCGGCGCACGGAACGGAAAAGCAGGCATGGATGCCAGCATTGCGCCTGCGCACAGCAGGGCAGCCCCTCGTTTCAGATGTTTCATACAAAACCCTCCTTATAATGTGATGTTCAGGTACAAATCCGGGTCAATACTGTCGTCATAGCGGCGCCATTCGCGGATGCCGCTCGATTCGGTGTCGGCATATTCCGTCAGTGTGATCTGCACATCGCGCAGATCGGGCAGCTCCGATGCACCGCACAGCAGCCCGGTCTCGTAAATCCACGGGCCGGACGGATAATCGCCGTCCGCATCGGCACAGTAAACTGCCAGATTCAGATGCAGCACGCCGTCCGTAACCTTTGCCGCAGTCACCGCATAGGATTCCCAGCGGTTGTCATCCGACTGCCAGCGCACCCGGATCATCGCGGGATTGCTGCGGATGGCTGCCGCGGTTTCGGCGGATTTTTTGCCCGTTCCGAGGATGACCTCCGGGCTGTCAGACGCCAGATAGGCGTCAATCGCTGTTTTGCCCCGCACGACGCTCCAGCTGATGCCGCCGGCAGAAACGGGCTGACCGTTCTGTCCGGTGAGCTGACCGGCGCCGTCGCCCATTGCAACGAGCAGCGGAATCTTCGTTTCGGCAGCAGGCGGGGGCGTTTCGCTGCCGGTGACAGTCTCCGTTTCGGTCTGTCCGGAAACCGCCGGCGCTGTTCCGCCGTCCGTCACGGCAGGCGCGGTCAACTGACCGTTTTCAGCGGTCTGCGCGGGACGGTCTGCTGTTTCGTCTGCGGCCGTCGTGACCGTCCTGTCCGGTGCCGTACCGGACGGTGCCGTCGCGGACAGCTCCGTTTGCGGCGCTGTCGTGTCGGTCGTTTCCGTCGTCATCAGATGAACAGCGGTGGTCTGATCCGGCGCGGAGTGCAGCGGATGCCGGTTGAATACAGCACGGAATTTCAGCGAGACGGTCACAGCCAGTGCAATGCAGGCTGCCGCCGCCGTCAGCTCCGCGGCGCGTCTCAGGATGCGCAGCCGCGGCTTTTCACGCCGAGGCACGATCTCCTCCTGCACGGCTTCGTCCGGCGGTGCGGCAAGCCGCTGATCCGGTACGCCGTCCCAGGCATCGGCAATTTCCTGCGGATCCAGTCCGCTCAGCGCCTTGAACAGTGTCATTGCGTTCACAGCTCATCACCTCCCAGAAATGCTTTCAGAGCACGGCGTGTGCGGTGCAGCGTCACCTTGACCTTGCTGACGCCCACGCCCATTTTTCCGGCGATTTCATTGACCGGAAGCAGATATACATACCGGAGAATGAACATCCTGCCGGTCTCCGGCGGAAGCGACGCGACAAACTGCCGCAGCCGCTCCGCTGCTTCATGCTCGGAGAAGGCGGCTTCCACATTGTCCGGCGCGGGGAGACTCTCCGAAAGCTCCTCCAGTGCCAGTCGCATCTGTTTGCCGCCGCGTTTTTCGGCTTTTTTCCGTACAGAAAGATTGATCGCGGTATTGCGCACTGCCGTGACCAGATAGCCAAAGAGACTGCCCGGTTTTGCGGGCGGAATCGCATTCCATGTACTGAGCAGCACATCGTTCAGGCATTCCTCCGCGTCCTGCGGGCTGCCTGTGATGCGTTCCGCAAGGCGGCTGAGCGCCGCGCCGTATTTGCTGCCGGTCTCGCGGATTGCGCGCTCATCGCGTGCAAAGTACAGACCGATGATTTCCTCATCTTCCATGCGCTGCCGCCCCCCTTTTTTCCCGAATGTCCCTCTACTTAAATAGACAAAAGCCGCCGCTGAACGGTTACAGCTTTTTCTTAGTAATGATTGCAGACTGTGGTTTTATTATAGCATACGCTGTCCGGAACTGCAAGTGATGTGCGGCAGAATACAGTTCAGCCCCGAAGCGTGCCTTTCCGATCGCTCCGGGGCCTGATCTATTTATATCCGTTCCGGCTGCCGGCGGCTTTTGTACGCGGACGCCGCTGCGGCTGCCGGTACCGCAAAGCTGAAGCCGAGTGCGGTCAGCAGAGCGGGTGCGGGCAGCATGACAGTCGAGAAAATCTGCTGCATGGCCGGCAGGGATACGGCGGCTGCCGTGACCGCCGCGGACAGCAGAACCGAGAAAATCAGCTTCGTGTTTGAAAAGTACGGCACGGAGAACAGTGTCCCCTGCTCCGACTTGCATTCAAATACATGAAGCAGCTGCGAGCCGATCAGCGTCACGAGCGCGCCGGTTCTGGCGGCATTCAGTGAGCCGGTGATCCGCAGAACCGTCGTAAAAGAGCCGAGCGTGGACAGCGCGATGAAGATGCCGCGGAACAGGATCCGCGAGAGCAGCCCGCCGGAGAAGAAATGGGCGTTTGCAGCACGCGGCGGGCAGCGCATGATATCTGCTGCCGGCGGCTCCAGTCCGAGTGCGACTGCCGGCAGTCCGTCCGTCATCAGGTTGACCAGCAGAATCTGCGTCGGAAGCAGCACCATCGGAAAGCCCATGAGCAGTCCCAGAAACATCGTCAACACCTCGCCGATGTTGCAGGCGAGCAGATACCGCACAAATTTGCGGATATTCGCATAGACCGTCCTGCCCTCCCGCACCGCGGCGGCCAGCGTGTCAAACCGGTCATCGAGTAGCACAACATCCGCGGCCTGTCGCGTGACATCGGTGCCGTTTTTGCCCATTGCAACACCGATATCTGCCTCCTTGACCGCCGGGGCATCGTTGACGCCGTCGCCGGTCATCGTGACGACCTCCCCTGCGGACCGAAAAGCCCGCACAAGCCGCAGCTTATGCGCCGGCGTGACACGGGCAAAAACCCCGCAGCGCCGGATTTCCTCCGCAAGCTCCGCATCGGTCATCCGGTCGAGCTCTGCGCCCGTTCTGACCCGTCCCGCGTGCGGAATGCCCGTTTTCTGCGCAATGGCGGCGGCAGTCGCGGCATGATCGCCGGTCAGCATGACCACGCGGATGCCCGCCCGCACACAGTCGGCGACCGCACGCTTCGCCTGTTCCCGCGGCGGATCGAGCATACCGGTCATCCCCAGAAATACCATGTCAGACGGCTGCTCCGTTCCGGAAACCTGCTCCTGCTCTGCAAATGCCAGCACGCGCAGTGCATCTGCCGCCATTTCATCGGCGGCACAGGCAATCTCCGCACGCTTTTCGGGCGTCAGCGGCAGAATATGTCCGGCCTCGCGGTAATACCGGCAGCACTCCAGCACCGCGTCGGACGCGCCCTTTGTCAGCGCTGTGATGCCTGCCTGACCGTCCGTGCGGCAGAATACCGTCATCCGTCTGGTTTCGCTCTCAAACGGAAGCTCTGCGGTCGGGTGCATCCGCGCAAAGGCGTCCGCTGTCACATGGCATTTCGCTGCGGCGACCAGCAGCGCCGCTTCGGTCGGGTCGCCGGTCACCGTCCACTCCGTCTGCTGCGCCTCTTTTGTGATGCCGGCGTGGCCGCAGAGTACCGCACAGCGCAGCAGCGCCGTCAATGCCGGATCGCGGTGCGCACTGACCGGGATGCCGTTCCGGGTCAGCGTGCCGGCAATCTGCCAGCCGGTTCCGGTGACGGCATACTGCTCCGATGCGGTGCGGATGCACCGGACTGTCATTTTGTTCTCGGTCAGTGTGCCGGTTTTGTCTGTGCAGATCACCGTCGCGCAGCCGAGTGTCTCGACCGCGTGCAGACGGTTGACCAGCGCGTTCCGTTTCAGCATCCGGCGGACGGCGAGCGCCAGCGCGATCGTGACCGTCGCGGGCAGCCCCTCCGGAATCGCCGCAATGGCAACCGTGATGCCGGTCATCATCATGTCAAATACCGGCTCTCCGCGCAGAATCCCCGCGCCGGACACCGCGGCGCAGACCGCCAGACAAATCCATGCGACGGTACGCCCAAGCTCGCCGAGCCGCTTTTGCAGCGGTGTTTCGGACGGTCCGATGTCGGAGAGCATGGATGAGATCTGTCCCATCTGCGTCGCCGTGCCGATTGCGAGGACGGATGCCTCCGCTGTGCCGTGCGTCACCGAAGTTCCCGCATAGAGGATATCCCCGCGTCCCGCCTGATTGTCCGGCAGCGCATCCGCAGACCCGTGCGCGTGCTTTTCCACCGACACCGATTCGCCCGTCAGGACGGATTCCTCCGCCTGAAGCTGTGCGCAGGTGAGAATCACGGCGTCCGCCGGCACGAGGTCGCCCGCCTCCAGCAGAATGATATCCTCCGGCACCAGTTCATCGGCGGGAATGCGCCTGACCGTTCCGCCCCTGCGAACCGTCGCGGCCGGCGCCGTCATGCGGTTCAGTGCAAGCAATGTCTGCTCCGTGCGGAATTCCTGTATGAAGCCGAGCAGCGCGTTCAGCACGACAATAACCGCAATCGTCACGGCATCGGCATATTCATGCAGCAGCAGAGAGATGCCGGCGGCTCCGATCAGAATCAGTACGGTCACATCCAGAAACTGTCTCAGCAGGATCCGGAACGGATGCGATTTCCGTTCGGCTGCAAGACGGTTTTCCCCGTATGTTCTGCGGCGTTCGGCAGCGGCTTCTTCCGTCAGTCCTGTCATGGCTGCGGCAGTCATCTGCGGCATGGCAGACCACCCCTTTCTGCGGTATTCTATGCTGACAGGGATTCCAAATATACCGCTTCGGCGCACGGGCGGAAAAGCGGCTTCACCGCTTGCTTTTTCCGGCAAATCATGCTATAATTGTGCTGACGGGCGTGAGACTGCCGTTTCACGCACCCGACCGGATCAAACCGAATACAGAAAACCGAATCATCCGCAATTCCCCCGAAAAAACCGCCGGCTGACTGAAAGGAGGCTGTCCCGCTGCCGGTCTGTTCAACCGAAATATATAAAAAGAGGAGTGTATTACCATGAAGAAACCCGCACGAAGTCTCTCTGCCGTTCTGACAGCGGCACTGCTTTTTCCGTCCGCGATGCCCGTTTCCGCAGCGGATTCGTCCGGCTATCTGCCGCTGAACCGCGGCGGCGAGGTCTATTCCGACCGGCAGGGCACGGCATACGCCTCCTGCAACGATGTCTACTATGACGCATGGAACGGCGCCGCCGGAAGCTGGCTCGCCTATGACATTTCCGCGAAATCCGCCGGCTACAGCGGGCTGCTGCTCGCATGGTATTCCGGCGCATGGAACAACTATGACTACACCGTCCTGCCCGAATCCCCCGGCGCATCCCTGAGCGGATATACCGTTGAAATCAACACTGCGCCCGGCGGTTCGCTCCCGTCTGACGGCTGGGTCACGGTGCAGACCGTCAAGGATTACACCTGTCATTCGGGACAGACCGCGATTGACAACAGCAGCCGGAATGTCAACTGGGTCCGCATGACCGCCGACAGCATTCAGGGCGGCGGCTCGCAGATTTCGCTCAATGTCGATCTGCACGGAACCAATGACCGGCTTGCGGACAGCTGGATGTTCTACGGCGACAGCATCACCGCGAGCGGCATGACGACATTTTCCAGCGGCGACGGCAATTTCGCCGACCTCGTACACCAAATCGACCCGCGGCATTATCCCGCACAGGAAAACGGCGGCATCGGCGGCATTTTCAGCACCGACGGCAGAAAGCATATCGACCGCTGGCTGAAGCAGTTCCCCGGAAAATATGTCAGCATCGCCTACGGCACGAATGACTGCTGGGGCAATCAGACCGGCGCGGCGCGGTATTATGAGAATACCGCATACATGATTCAGGCGATTCAGGCGGCAGGCAAAATTGCCGTACTGCCGACCATTCCCTTCTCCAAAGAACCGGGCATCTCGGCGAACATCGACAGCTATAATGCGCAGATCAAACGCATCTGCGAGGAAAATGAAGCTGTCATCCCCGGCCCGGACTTCTACGCGTTCTTCCGCGAGCACCCCGAATATCTCGGCGCGGACGGCGTACACCCAAGCACGGAGGGCTACAACGAAATGCGCAAGCTCTGGGCGAAAACCGTCTGCGAGACAGTCTACGCAAACGAAGGCGATGTGCCGGACAGTCCGGCGGGCGATGTCAACGGGGACGGGGCGGTTTCCGTCGCGGATGCCGTGCTGCTCGTCCACTTCCTGACTGCGGAAACCGCGGCGCTGCCGCATTGGCAGAATGCCGATCTCGATCAGAGCGGAAAGCTGGACGCTTCCGATCTCGCAATGCTCAAGCATCTGCTGCTGACTGCGTGAACCGGAGCCGCCCGCATTCATCAACCATAACCGGAGGCGAACTCTTATGAAACTGCAAAAAACCGCTGCGGCAGGCTGCGCGCTGCTCCTGCTCACAGCCTGCGGCGGAAACTCCAGCATCTCTGAGGAGATGCAGTACATCAAGACCAGTGTGCTCTACAGCACGATCTATGATATGTATCAGAACCCCGACAAATATCTCGGCGGCTGCTACCACATGGTCGGGATGCTCTATCCCGGAAACGAGGACGGCGAAGCGTTTTACTCGATCTATGCGACCGAGCCGCAGACGGATCACGGCCTCGGCATTGAGCTGGACTGGGACAATTACGACGGGCTCAAGGACTATGATAAAATCACCGTTGAGGGCAAGCTCGATAAGGAAAAGGTCATGCACGACGGCAGCGAAACGGAAATTCTGATTCTGCGCGTCTCAAAGCTGGAAAAACGCGATAGCTGATTCGCCTGCGCCGACAGTGCCGGCTGCCATTTCCTAAAGCCCGGCCGGCAGTGCCGGCTGCCAACTTCTAAAGTCCTCCGCGGGCGGAATCGGGACACAACCAAACTTCGCCACGATAGAACCATACAAAAACACCGGCGCCGCCATGTAATCAATGGCAGCGCCGGTTTCTGTAGAATAAGGTATCCGCTTCGCAAAGACGCAGAAAGGGGGACGCCCTCTATCGCAGGGCGTCCCCCTCTTGCCGCAAAGCGGCAATTCACCCCCTTGCGGAGCTCTTCTTATGCGGGGGTGTTTCGCCGCCTGCGGGCGGCGACTTAGGGCTCTGCCATAAGAACCCGCAAGCCTTTG
>JAFPQL010000110.1 GCA_017414145.1 Oscillospiraceae bacterium
CTGCCCGTTTGAGGCAAATACCGCACCGGAGCGCAGCGAGATTATGGAAAAGGCAGGTGCCAGAAAACCATGTATGCAGTCATTTTGACAGGCGGTAAGCAGCTGAAGGTCGAGGAGGGCAGTATCGTTCGGATCGAGAAGCTCGCGGCTGAGGCAGGCGATACCGTGACCTTCGATCAGGTCGCCGCTGTCGGTGATGATGCCGGTCTGACCGTCGGTGCACCGCTCGTTCAGGGCGCGTCCGTCACCGCAAAGGTTCTCACCAACGGCAAGGGCAAGAAGATTCGCGTCTTCACCTACAAGCCGAAGTGCGGTCAGAAGAAAGCACGCGGTCACAGACAGCCGTTTACGCAGGTTCGCATTGAGTCGATCACGAAATAAGTCACGGATGCAGATCAGAGCGGATTTTGTGCTGGAAAACGGGCTTTATACCGGCTTTACCGTTTCGGGACACGACAGCGCGGCAGAGGACACCGGCATTTCGGTGCTCTGTGCGGCGGTCTCCTCGGCAGTGGAGCTGACCTGCAATACGCTGACGGAATATTTCGGTGTTCCGCAGGAGGCGGTGCAGGTGCATCCGGCAGAAAACGCCCAGAATCAGATCGCAGTCCGGCTGACAGAGCCGGATCCCGTGCAGTCAAAGCTCATTCAGGGGCTTCTGCTGCATCTGAATCTGCTCTCGGAGGAAAGCGGCGGCGCGGTCCGCGTCACGGTTTCCGGGCAGTGATGCAGCGCAATCAACGAAATTTAAACACGGAGGTGCATTTCAGATGATCCGTATCAGTATGCAGTTCTTCGCCCACAAGAAGGGCGTCGGCTCTACCAAGAACGGCCGTGATTCCGAGGCAAAGCGCCTTGGCGTCAAGCGCGGTGACGGTCAGTATGTGCTCGCGGGCAATATCCTTGTCCGTCAGCGCGGTACCCACATCCACCCCGGCAACAATGTCGGCATCGGTTCGGATGACACGCTGTTCGCAACGATCGACGGCAGAGTCAAGTTTGAGCGCTACGGCAAGGACCGCAAGCGCGTCAGTGTCTACGCTGTCGAGCAGTGAGCTTCGTTTCACAAGGTAATGAGACGGTGCAAATCCCCTTGCTGTTCCGGCAGGGGGATTTGTTTTGATAATGAGGTGAAGGATCATGTCCATGTTTGTCGATCAGGCGCGCATCCGCATTGAGGCAGGCAGAGGCGGTGACGGCGCAGTCAGCTTCCACCGCGAAAAATTTGTGGCGGCAGGCGGGCCCGACGGCGGCGACGGCGGCAAGGGCGGCGATGTCGTCTTTGTGGCGGATGACCACGATTCCTCGCTGCTCTCCTTCCGCTATAAGCGGAAATATGTCGCGGAAAACGGTCAGAACGGCGCCGCAAAGCGCTGCACCGGCAAAAGTGCGCCCGATCTGATTATAAAAGTCCCGCGCGGCACGGTCATCCGGGAGGCGAAGACCGGCAGGGTGCTCGCCGATATCTCCGATGACGCGCCGGTCGTCCTCGCAAAGGGCGGCAAAGGCGGCAAGGGCAATCAGCATTTCGCAACCTCGACCAGACAGGTGCCGAGATTTGCAAAGCCCGGCTATGACGGCGAGAAATTTGACCTGCTGCTTGAACTGAAGCTGCTGGCCGATGTCGGTCTGGTCGGCTTCCCGAATGTCGGAAAATCAACGCTGATTTCCGTCGTTTCCGCGGCAAAGCCGAAGATTGCGAATTACCATTTCACGACACTGGAGCCGGTGCTCGGCGTCGTGCGGATGGACGCGGAGCGCTCGTTTGTCATGGCGGATATCCCCGGACTGATCGAGGGCGCGGCAGGCGGAGCGGGACTCGGACACGATTTCCTGCGCCATGTCGAACGCTGCCGCCTGATTGTCCATGTGCTGGACTGCGCCGGCAGTGAGGGCAGGGATCCGATTGACGATTTTGAAAAAATCAATCTGGAGCTCAGGAGCTTTTCGGAGGATCTGAGCCGCTGCCCGCAGATTGTCGCGGCGAATAAATCCGATCTCGCCGATGAGGAGCAGATCGAACGCCTGCGGGCGTATATTGAGGAAAAGGGACTGCCCTTCTTCGTGATTTCCGCAGCGGCGGTACAGGGCGTGCAGCCGCTGCTCAACAAGGTCTATGAGGTTTTGCAGACGCTCCCGCCGGTCAAGCGGTTTGAGCCGGAGGCGGCGCCGGAGCCGACCGAAGCGGAGACAAAGCGCTTCACGGTCACGGTCGAGGACGGCGTTTATGTCGTCGATGCGCCGTTCATGGAGCCGATCATGCGGACGGTCAATCCGGACGACTGGTCGTCGCTGCAATATTTTGAGCGCGTGCTGCGTTCAAGCGGCATCATCGACGCGCTGGTCGAGGCCGGCGTGCAGGAGGGCGATACCGTTGCGCTCAACGGTTTCGAGTTTGACTATGTCGATTGAGACACTGACGGCGGAGACGCCGATGGAGCCCGCCGCCGCACAGCAGTACAGCCCGCTGACGCTCGCGTTTCTCGGCGACAGCGTCTATGAGGTCATGGTGCGCGAGCGGATCCTGCGCGAGGCAAACCGCCCCGCACGCGATCTGCACACACTGGCGGTCGCCCATGTCCGTGCGGCGTATCAGGCGGATGCCGCCGTGCGCATTGCCGGGATGCTGAGCGAGGAGGAGGCGGAAATCTTCCGGCGCGGCAGAAACGCCAGCGGCATCAGTGTGCCGCGGCACGCAACCCCTGCGGATTACAGAAAGGCAACGGGCATCGAGTGCCTGTTCGGATATTTATTTTTATGCGGACGCGCAGAACGCCTGCGGGAGCTGTTCGAGACAGTCTGGACGGTCAGCAGCACGGATGATGCGGCGGATGCAGAGTAAGGAGGATTACTATGTCGGGACATTCCAAGTGGAATAACATCAAGCGGAAAAAGGAAGCAACCGATGCGGCAAAGGCGAAAATCTTTACCAAGATCGGCAGAGAGATGATGGTCGTCATCCGTGAGGGCGGCGCAGACCCGAACAACAACAGCAAGCTGCGCGACCTGATTGCAAAGGCGAAGTCGAACAATGTCCCGAATGACA
>JAFPQL010000111.1 GCA_017414145.1 Oscillospiraceae bacterium
CACCTCCTTCTGGATAAAGCCCGCCTTTTCCATCTGACGGACAAGGATACGGGCGGTATTTCCGCCGGCGGACAGAGCCGCATCATCTATTTTACCAGATTGTCCCGCATTTGTCAAGCCCCTTTCGCATGAAATCCGGCAGAATTCTGCATTTTTACCCGCTTTTTGCGGAAATCACTTGCAAAAATCAGACAGGTGTGCTATAATATAGTGTAATTCTCATGAAGAAAGGCGGTGCAGCATGAAGCTCACCTTCCAAAAGCTCTCCGATGCGGCCGTGATTCCGCAGCGCGCCACGCCGTTCAGCGCGGGGCTCGATCTCTCTGCGTGCATTCCGGAGGATGTCACCCTCGCGCCGCATGAGATCCGGCTGATTCCGACCGGACTGGCCGCGGCACTCGATGAAACGGACGCAATGCTGATGCTCTGTGCGCGGTCCGGACTGGCCGCAAAGCACGGCATCGGGCTGGCGAACGGCGTCGGAATCGTCGATACGGACTACCGCGGCGAGATCCGCGTGGCGCTCATCAACCAGAGCGATACCGCGTTCACCGTCACGCCGGGGATGCGGATTGCACAGCTCATTGTTGTGCCGGTGCGGATGCCGCAGGTCGCCGAGGCGGACACGCTTCCCGACACGCAGCGCGGCGCGGGTGGCTTCGGTTCGACCGGACGCTGACCCCCCATACGCATTCTTCAGAAAAGAGACAGAAAATTTCGGCAAGGAACGATAAAGGAAAGGAACACACATCATGAAATTCAAGCTGACACTGTTTTTATGCGTTGCGCTCGCCATTGTTTCGGGCGCATTTCTCGGAGAGCTCGCGGCGAAAAGTCTCAATTCCTATATTTCGTGGCTCGGCTACGCCGTCAATTTCGGCTTTGAGAACAAATCGTTCGATCTCCATGTCCTGCAATTCAGCTTCGGGCTTCATATGAACATCAATGTGCTGCAGCTCGTCCTGACGCTGCTGGCGATTGTGGTGGCACCGAAGCTCGCCGCGTCGATCAAGACGAAGGACTGATGGCACTGTACCGCTGGGAGACACACGCCCATACCGCCGAGGGCAGCGCCTGCGGGCGTTCCGCAGCTGCGGACATGGTGCGCGGTGCGGCGGCAGCCGGCTATGACGGCATCTTCATCACCGACCACTTTTATCACGGCAACACGCGGCCTGACCGGAGCCTGCCGTGGGCGGAATGGGTGCGGGCATTCTGTGCCGGATATGACCGTGCGCGGGAGACGGGCGCGCAGCTCGGCATCACGGTGCTGTTTGGCTGGGAGTACAGCTGGAACGGCAATGACTTCCTGACCTACGGGCTCTCTCCGGAATGGCTCCTCGCGCATCCGGAGACCGTGACGCTGTCCCCGACCGCTTATCTGCGCCTTGTGCGCGATGCCGGCGCCTTTCTCGTCCACGCGCATCCGTTCCGGCAGGCGCATTACATCGAGGCGATCCGTCTGGTGCCGGAGCTGGTCGATGCCGTGGAGGTCTTCAACGGCGGCAACCGCGACCCGCGTGAAAACGACCGTGCGCAGTGGTATGCGGACAGCTACGGTCTGCCGCGGACTTCCGGCTCCGATACGCATTTCTGCGGCGATTTTTCCGGCGGCATTGTCACGGCGCGTCAGATCCGCTGCCCCGCCGATTATGCCGATGCCGTACTGCACGGCGGCATTGCCGGACTGCTGCGAAAATAATCTTTTCAAAGACTTGCTTTTTCCCGCCGATTATGGTACAATAAAAATAGCACCCGATTCCGGCCGGCCGTGCCGGCAGCGTATTTTTTCAAACACCGAAGGAGGATCACTCATGCCCGAACCGATGAAACCCATTACCAATCCGGTTCTTGTGGACGCGATGGCCAGGTTCAAGATCGACCTGACCAACCGCGAAAACGAAAAGGCCTTTCTGCAGGCCGCTGTCGAAGCAAAATATCTCATTCCCGCACTCGTGGAGCGCGCCGATGAGTCTGAGGAAGTAAAGCCCGGCGAGCAGGTCAAGATGCGCGTCGCGTTCCAGATCATGACCAACCCGCAGGGCGACCAGTTCATGCCCGCCTTTACCGATGAAATCGAGCTGCGCAAAAACCGCAAGCCCGGTGAAACCTTCCAGATTCTCGTCATGAGCTTCATGGACATCTACCAGTTCGTCAAGACAAACGAGAAGATCGGCGGCGTCGTCATCAATCCGTTCGGCTCCGCACTCTGCCTGATCCGTCCGCAGGTCATCGCCATCGGCGACCGCGGCGGCGACCTGACAAATGTCCCGACCCCGCCCGCACCGCGTCCCGTCAGCGAGCCGGAGGGCCCGTCCGCAGAGGAGGTGCAGGCCGCACAGCAGGATGTCATCCGTCAGGCAATGGCCGATCTGGAGGCGAAAAAGGCTGCCGAGGCAGACGCCGAGCCGGAGGCTTCTCCGATCACCGACGATCTGCTTGACGCGCTGAAGGCCTGCTTCAAGAAGCAGAAGGCCGTCAAGAAGGCTTACATCCGTCCGGACACCGAAAACGGTGAGCGCTATCTGCTGATTGCGCTGGAAGCGGACGAAAATGCGGATCTGAACGCGGTCGGTGAGGCCGTCAGCTCCGCCTGTGCAGATTATTCCGATCTGCCGCTCGAATGTGTCGCGGCTTCCTCGATCCGCGCAAAGATGCTGGTCGCAGAGGAAAAGCCGTTCTACGAGAAGAAGCGCTTCGGCTTCTTCTGATCTCACGCAGATGCAGATGCCGCCGGAAATGCCGGACGCTGCATCCTGCGACAGTTCCGGTTCGCACAGTACCCCGCGCAGAGAAGAGGGCTGCGGGGCGCTGTCCGCTATCCCCGTGCGTGTACCCGCACGGAAAATCAAGCGAGGGGGAATTCGCCATGAAAATCAAGCACCTGCTGTCATTCGGGTTGGCAGCAATCATCGCGGCTTCCGGTTCTGTCGGTCTGGCCGGAGACAATCTCCGTCTGAGCGATACGGTCTATGCCGCCGATGACACAAACGACGACTGGCTTCACGCCGAGGGCAGCCGTCTCTTTGACAAGGACGGGCATGAGGTCTGGCTGACCGGTGCAAACTGGTTCGGCTTCAACTGCTCCGAGCGCTGCGCACATTATCTCTGGAGCGCAGACTGCGACGACCTGCTCAGAGAGGTCGCGGACAGAGGCATCAACATCATCCGCTTCCCGTTCTCGTCCGAGCTTCTGATCGAGTGGATGAACGGCGAGCCGAAGCAGCTCACCGGCGGCGGTATGCAGGCGGCGTACAATCCGCCGACCGATCAGGTCGGAGAGGACGGCACCGTCACCAAGGCCGGCACCTACGGCTACATCAACCATGAGTTCGTCGAGGCGGACGGCAAAACGCTGATCGACACCAAGCGCGCCTGGGAGCTCATCCTCAAGAAGCTCAAAAAGTACGGCATCAAGTGCTTCATTGATGTCCACAGCCCGCACGCCGACAACTCCGGCCATGTCTGGAATACCTGGTACGGCAAGGCCGGCGTCACGACGAAGTCGTGGATCGACTCGCTGGTCTGGATGGCAAATGAATACAAGAACGACGACACCCTGCTCGGCTTCGACCTCGAAAACGAGCCGCACGGCAAGGGTCAGGAGGGCGCCGCGGCTGCCAAGTGGGACGGCTCGAAGGACGAGAACAACTGGGCCTACGCCGCAACACAGTGCGCCAACGAAATCCTCAAGGTCAATCCGAATGCGCTCATTCTCATCGAAGGCGTGGAGCAGTCCATGAGCGGCGCCATGGAGGGCGACTACTGGGGCATGGCCGACCGCAGAGACAATTCGCCGTACATCCCCGCATGGTGGGGCGGCAATCTCCGCGGCGTCAGAGAGTGGCCGATCAAGTTAAACGGCAGCGGCAATTCGCAGATCGTCTATTCGCCGCATGACTACGGCCCTTCGGTCTACGATCAGACATGGTTTGCCGGAAACTTCACCGAGGAGACGCTGCTGGACGACTACTGGAGAGACACCTGGGCATACATCAACGAGGAGAACATCGCACCGCTGCTGATCGGTGAGTGGGGCGGCCATATGGACGGCGGCAAGAACCAGAAGTGGATGACGCTGCTGCGCGACTACATGATCAAGAACCACATCAACCACACCTTCTGGTGCCTGAACACGAACTCCGGCGATACCGGCGGACTGTGGAAGGATTTCTCCTACAGTCTGGCCGCGACGACGGACAAGAGCAACGGCACGACGATCAGCTGGGAAGAGGCCAAGTACGCGCTGCTGGAAAAGGCGCTCTGGCAGACCCAGAGCTCCGGCAAGTACATCGGTCTGGACCACCAGACGCCGCTGGGCATCAACGGCACGGGCATCTCGCTCAGCGAATTTTACAGCAAGTACGCTGATTCTGAGGGCTCGAACCTCGACGGCGGCACAAAGGGTCAGGGGCATCACGGCGGTTCGGTCACGATCAAGACCGACACCACGGAGAAGGAAACCACGACCACAACCACGACGACCACGACCAGCTCCGACACCACCACGCAGGTCAAAGACAATCTGTTGTACGGCGATGTGGACTGCAACGGCATTGTGCAGATCGCGGATGCGGTCATGCTGGCGCGTTACTGCGCCGAGGACGGTGTGAGCAATACCGCAGAGGGTAAGCTCAATTCCAACTGCTATGACATTACAAACGATATGCTGACAGTCGAAGACATTGCGGCGCTGCTCATGTTCTTAGCCGGAAATGTCAAACAGCTTCCGGTTGCGGCGAGCTGACCGTTCGCTGAGCGGAAGACAGTCTGTGAATCAGACAAAACCGGCGGTGCCTGTTCTGGCACTGCCGGCTTTTTTGTGTTATGGGGCGCTGCGCCGCCGTTCGGGGAGCAGCCACAAGACCGCGATGCCGGTCAGCAGAACTGCCGTGACCGCGATGCCGCCTTCCATGCCGAATTCGCCGCCGTTGAGCCATTTCAGTTGCTCCGACGATGTGAAATGCCACACCGAATCCGGCATATCAATGCCGCTGACCTTGATGCCGAAGATGTTTCCCTGTGCGAAATTCCAGATGCCGTGCATCGCGGCGGCGCCCCAGATCCTGCCGGTGCGCAGGACATAAAACGCCGCGAATACGCCGAACAGAAAAAGATTGCAGACCGCCGGAATGCTGATGCCGTGATTGCCGAGATGAAAGACCGCGAACAGAGCCGCGCTCTGCAGGACGGCATTTCTGACGCTGCCTTTGGAACCGGATGAAATCATCAGCCAGCCGCGGAAGGAGATTTCCTCGCTGAAGCCCTGCACGAGCCAGCTCAGCAGCAGTCCGGTCAGTGCGGCGGCAGACAGATGCTCTGACCTGCCTTCAAATGTCAGGGCGCCGCATTTCCATGCGAGCAGCACGGCGGCGCCGAACATCGCAAAGCCCGCTGCCGCACCGGTCAGATACTGCGGGAGCAGTCCCTTCAGCCGGATGCCGGTCGTGCGGAGCGGCCGGTTTTCTCCGAAGCGGCAGGCGAGCAGCACCAGCAGGATCGTGAAGCCTGTCAGATACAGCATGAGCATCATCGAGGCGGCACTGTCTGTTTGCAGCGCCGGAAACATCGCTTCAGCAATCCTGTTCACCAGTGCCGAGAACAGCGCGCCGAACAGCAGCACCACGCAGAAATACGCGACGATTCTGTTGGAAATCCGGACATCCGGCATCTCCCGCAGTTCGGAGAGCAGCGGATTCTTGCCGGACAGAAATTCCTTTTGTTTCATGTGAGATGAACCCCTTCAGGCGAAATAACGGGCGGACAGAGCGCCGCCATATCCGCACGCAGCGGGCTGTGCAGCTCCGTGACCCTGCCGCTCCGCGGATCCGGAAAGCGGAGAAAGCCGCAGTGCAGTGCGTGGGCGGAGAGCAAGGAGCAGTCCCCGCCGTAGAGGGCGTCGCCGAGCAGCGGATAGCCCAGGTGTGCCATGTGGACGCGGATCTGATGTGTCCTGCCGGTCTCCGGAATCAGCTCCGCGAGCGTACAGGCGGGGAATTCCGCGAGAATGCGGTAATGCGTGACCGAACGCTGCCCGTCTGCGCGCACACAGCGCGTGATGACCGACGCCGTTTCTCTGGCAATCGGCGCATCGACCGTACCGCTGCCGGTCAGACCGTGCGGCAGCAGGGCGTAGTACCGTTTTTCGGTCTGTCCGCTGAGTCTTGCGGCGGCATAGATGTGCTTGGCGGTCAGGCAGAGCCCCGATGTATTGCGGTCGAGGCGGTTGACGGCATGGAATCCGCAGTCGGGATACCGCGCCGCAAAGGCATTTGCGAGGGTATCGCCGCGGTGCAGCATCGAAGGATGCACGGGCATCGCAGCGGGCTTGTCAAAGACGGCATAATCCGCTGTCTCGGCGGCGACCGGAACGGAAAGCGCCGGATTCGGCGGGGCCGTGCATTGCTCAGACCATTGCAGGCGCACGGTTTCACCGGGACTGACCGGCTCCGTCACGCGGCGCTGTATGCCGCCGACCGTGATGCCGTCCGGCAGCGCCTTCAGTTTTGTCAGCAGGGCAGCAGAGACGCCGGCATCCCGCCGCAGAAACTGCCGCAGCATGACCGGCGAAGCCCGCAGAACCGGGAAATCCAGAATCGGCATGAAAAGGCTCCTTTGACTGCGTGACCGGGCGGCGGGTCACTGCATAGAATATGCGGAGGGGAGAAGCGAGCCGTGTGAGGTCAGAATGCCGCTCTCAAACACATCCAGCAGCCCGAAGGACGGCGGCTGTCCGTCCCGCGGGAGCGCCGCGCTGCCGGGATTGAACAGGCGTACACCGAGCAGCGTCTCATCGACGCGGATGTGCAGATGTCCGAACAGCACGATGTCCGCGTCCTGCGAACGCGCCAGCCGCACGAGGTTTTCGCGGTAATCGCCCGCCGTATAGCGGTGTCCGTGTACGATGACGGCGCGGTGGCCGTAGGGCAGATCAAGTGTCAGCAGCTCCGGACTGCGGGAGCTGAAATCGCAGTTTCCGCGGACAAAATACAGCTTCGGCGCCAGCGCGGGGAATTCCCGCAGAAGCCGGTCGGTTTCCTGTTCGCCGTCGCCGCAGTGGACAATATAATCGGCATCCCGGTGCATCAGCACAGCCTTCCGGAGACGGTCCGACCGGCCGTGTGTATCGGAGATGACAAGAATCTGCATCGCATATCCCTTCTGTTCTGTTTTTCTCTATTATAGCATAGAAATAAAACAGCGTCAAGGCACGGGGCGGCGTTCCGTGCCGCAGCCGATTCCGGAAAGGAGCCGTTTGATATGGATAAACCGAAGAATTCTCCGCAGCTTCAGGCACTGCTGAAGGTGGTCAGCGGCAAGCTCGGCATCCCGGCAGAGACTTTGCAGTCCGAGCTGGAGGCCGGGCGCTACGATCAGGCGATCGCCGCCATGCGTCCGCAGGATGCCGCCGCATTTCAGCAGGTGCTTGCAAATCCGCAGCGGCTGAATCAGATCATGAGTTCCAGACAGGCGCGGGCGCTCTATGAAAAGCTGACCCGTCACTGAATCTGTGCGGAAGGGGCGTGCTGCGGTATGGACGATCTGACCGACAGACTGCAATCGCTGCTCTCTGATCCGGAGAGCGTGCGGGATCTGGCAGAGCTGGCTGCCATGCTGAAGCAGTCCGGAGATTCCGCGGCCGATGACGCCGCCGGACAGGAGCCGCAGCCGGGCACCGCCGCGGCGGAAATGCCCGATCTGACGCGGCTGCTGGCAATCGGGCAGGCGCTTTCCGGAATGCAGCAGGATGAAAACACGGCGCTTTTGCTGGCACTGAAGCCGCATCTTTCGGAGAAACGGCAGGCACGGGTCGGGCGTGCGGTGCGGATGCTTCAGCTCTGGAATGCGGTGTCCGTGCTGCGGGAGAACGGAATGCTCAGCGAGCTGTTCAGCGGCTCATGAACGGGGGGAGAGAGGGCAATGGCAAACGGATTTCCGGTGCGGAACATGGGGCGGATGCAGCAGAATGCACAGCGGACAGCGGCTGCTGCACACCGTCCGGCAGAGCCGGAGCCGTCTCCTGTCCCGCCGCGTCCCGCGCCGTCCGCCCCGCCGCCGCAGGGGATTCTGCACGGACTCCTGCCGGACGGGCTGCACCCTGACCGCGATACCCTGCTGCTGCTGGGGCTGATTCTGCTGCTCCGGCGGGAGCATCCCGACCAGAAGCTGCTGCTGGCGCTGCTCTACATCATGCTCTGATCACCTGACATTTCATTCAGCAATCGTTTCAGAGGCGAAGTGTGATTGTGCCTTGTTTTCGCCCGCGGCGGGCTTTAGATCAATGCCAGCGCGGGCTCCGCGCCGGGCTTTAGGAATTGCCCGCGGGGGCTCCCCGCCGGCCGCCGCGCTTATTCCTGCTGATAGCCGTCTACGCGCTCAAAGCCGTCCAGCAGGATATGCTTCTTCCCGAATGCCTCCGCCGTTCCCCGCGCCACACAGGTCAGCGGGTCCTTTGCCTTGCGGCAGCTCACGCCCAGTGCGCGGGACAGATAATCCTCCAGTCCGCCGAGCAGCGCACCGCCGCCCGTCAGCAGAATCCCGTGCTCGCAGATGTCGCCCACCAGCTCCGGCGGCGTCTCCTCCAGCGTGCGCCGGATCATCTCCACAATCGCCGTGATGTCCTCCTCCAGCGCCTCAAACAGCTCCGCTTCGCTCAGTTCGCACTGATCGGGCAGGCCGCGTGCGATGTTCCGGCCCTTGACCGTCTCCATTGCGTCGCTCTTTGGATTGTAGAGATTGCACAGCGAAATCTTGACTGCCTCCGCGGTTCTGTTTCCGAGCAGAATCTGATATTTGTTCTGCACATACCGGATGATCGAGCGGTCGAAGTGATTGCCGGCGATTTTCAGCGTCCGCGCCGTCACAATGCCGTTCATTGAGACGACTGCCACATCCGTTGTGCCGCCGCCGATGTCCACGACCATATTGCCGACCGGCTTGTCAATGTGAATATGCGCGCCGAGCAGCGCGGCAAGCGGCTCCTGAATCAGGTGAACGCGGCGGGAACCGGTGCTCATTGCCGCATCGAGAATGGCGCGGCGCTCCACATCCGTAATCAGGGACGGCACACAGATGATGATGCGCGGCTTGACGACCGGATGTCCGGCAGCGGCATAAATCAGCTCGCGGATCAGTGCGCCGGTGAGCTGGTCGTCCGAGATGACGCCGTCCGCGATCGGATGCACGACGGCGATGTAGGACGGCGCTCTGCCCTCCATTTTATAGGCCTCCGCACCGACCGCCACCACGCGCTCCGTGTGCTTGTTGTACGCAATGACGGACGGTTCGTTCAGCACGACGCCCTTTTTGTTCTTCGTGATGATGATATTCGCGGTTCCGAGATCAATTCCGATATCCATGCGGTTTAACCCTTTCCTTTGCAGATAGATTCCGTTTCGTGTCATGCGGCGCAGAACCGCAAAGCCGGCTTTCCGGCAGAATTTGCGCGGAACTCCGCGTCACAGCGTAATCTGATAGATGTCCGCTGCCTTTCCCTCAAACGAAAAGCTGCGCTCGCAGACGCCGCCGTTTTTCACGATTGTCCGGACGGACGGCAGATTGTCCCGCTCGACGGACAGATGCAGCGCGGTCATGCCGGCGGCCTTTGCCTCGGCGCAGAGCAGCCTTAACATTTCTGTCGCATATCCCTTTCTCCGTTCGGACGGCCGCACGCTGTAGCCGCAGTTTCCGAAGTCCTTGAGAAAGTCATTCAGCGTGTGCCGCAGATCAATGATGCCGACGATTCTGCCGGTTCCATCGACGGCGAAGAAGGTGTCGGTGACGACCCAGTCCGGGCTGACGGTCTCCGCGCTCTGATTTGCGGTGACGGCGGCGAGCCACGCTTCATAGTTGTCGGTCTGATCGAGCAGCTCACTGCCGTTGATGATCTGTTCCCCGCAGCGGAAGAATTCCGCTTTGAAATCCAGTGCCTGTTCTGCCAGCGCGGCAGTCGGGCGGATCAGTTTCAGATTCATGGATCGGTTCCTCCCTGGTCGGTTCCTTGATCTTGCCGGATGCGGCAGGCGGCAGTCGCGGCAAAGACCCGCGCAGCGCCCATTTCGAGCAGCAGCTCCGTACAGCGGCGCATGGTGCTGCCCGTGGTCAGGACATCGTCTGTCAGCAGTACGGTCTGACCGGACAGATCGGCGTTTGTCCGGTGAAAATTGAAGCTGAAAACGGCACGCTCGGAAGCCTGGAGCTGATGCTGCCGCAGCGGGCTGTCAGACTGCCTGAGCAGCCTGCCCGACGCTGTAATGCCGAGCAGTTCCGCAATGCGTCTGCCGAGCATTTCGGCGTGTGCATAGCCCTGACGGTGCCGCCTGACCGCACTGACCGGAACCCATGTCACGCAGTCGATCTCTGCGGGCGGCATCGCGGCGCGAATCTGCTCCGCAAGCAGCGTTCCGGCAAATCGCCCGAAATTTTCTGCGCCGTCCTTCATCGCCAGAATGCCCGCTCTGGCAGCGGAACAGTAGGAAAAGACGGTGAACAGGCGTTCCCACGGGAAGGCTTCCTCCGCGTGACCGGACAGCCAGTCCTGCGGGGTGATGTGCAGGGTGCCGAGTGTGCGCAGGCAGTCCGCACAGAGCAGGATATTCCACGCAATGCGTCTCCTGCAGCAGCCGCAGCGGTTCGGATACGGCAGACTGAGCAGGAATTCTCCGGCGCGGCTCATTCGGCGTCCGCGCCTTCTGCCTGCGCGGCGGGCTTTGCAATCATGGCGCGCAGCATATGGCTAAGGCAGGAGCAGCGCACTGAGCGGTGTCCGTCGCGCACCATTTCCTGCACCTTTTTCGGCGAGCCGATCAGGATGAGCAGCTTTTTCGCCCGCGTGACCGCCGTATAGAGCAGACTGCGGTAGCTCAGACGGTCGCGCCCCTCCGGCAGGACGAGCAGCACCGCGTCAAATTCGCTGCCCTGACTTTTATGTACCGTGACGGCATATGCCAGCTCGATCTGGTCAAGCTGATCTGCGCGGAGTGTGACAATTCTGCCGTCAAAATCGACGCGCATGGTCTTTGCCGTCCGGTCGATGAATGTGACCGTTCCCATATCGCCGTTGAAGATGCCGGTGCCGCGTTCGCCGTCCCGCGTCCATTCCATTTCGTACTGATTCTGAATCTGCATCACCTTGTCGCCCTCGCGGAAGGTGTAGAGCAGGTTTTTCAGCACCGGCTTGCCGTACTGCGGCGGATTGACCGCCTCCTGTAACAGACTGTTCAGCGCAACGGTGCCGAGGATGCCCTTGCGGGTCGGGGAGATGACCTGAATATCGTTCTGCGGCGTGTAGCCGTAGGCCTTCGGGAGCCGTTCGGCATAGAGTTCGCGCAGAAACGCCGCCGCCTCTCCCGCATCGCGGCGGTCGAAGAAGAAAAAGTCGCTGTGCTTTTCGGTCAGATCGGGCATTTCCCCGCTGATGATCTGATGCGCACTGCGGATGATGCAGCTCTCCTGTGCCTGCCGGAAGATTTCGGTCAGACGCACGAGCGGGATGCGCTCCGAGGCAATCAGCGTGTGCAGCAGATGGCCCGCCCCGACGGACGGGAGCTGATCCTCGTCCCCGACCAGCACGAGCCGGCAGGAGAGCCGGAGTGCGCGCAGCAGTCCCTCAAAGAGCAGGGTATCGACCATTGAAACCTCGTCGATGATGACGACATCGGCTTCAAGCGGATTGTGCTCATCATGCTGGAACACGACGGAGCCGTCGCTTTCAAACTCCGTGCCGAGCAGCCGGTGAATGGTCTTTGCCTCCCTGCCGGTCAGCTCGGTCATGCGCTTGGCGGCTCTGCCGGTCGGCGCTGCGAGCGCGACGGTGCTGCCTGCTTTTGCACACAGATGAATCACGGCGTTGAGCGTTGTGGTCTTGCCGGTGCCGGGGCCGCCCGTCAGCAGCATGATGCCGCGGGAAAAGGCACAGGAGATCGCCTTTTTCTGCATTTCCGCATAGCGGACGCCGGTCTGTTCCTCCTCCTGCACGATGGCGGCGGAGCAGTCAAAGTCCTCCGGCGGCGAAAAGGCGAGCATCGCGGCAATCCGCGTCGCAATGAAGTCCTCGGCGCGGTAGTACGCCTCCTTGTAGATATACGGTCTGCCGTCGGCATCGTAGGAAAAGAGCATCTGCTCGTCAAGGCAGTGGCTGATGCCCGCGTCAAGGTCCTCATCGGAAATGCCGAGACCTTTCCGGCACAGCTCCCGGAAATCGGGCAGCGGCAGGCAGGTGTGTCCCTCCTGCGCGGCGGTTTCCAGCACCCAGTCAAAGCCGGCGATGATGCGCTTCGGGTGATTCAGGGGGATTTGCAGATCGGCGGCAATTTTCTCTGCCTGACGGAACGGCAGTCCGATGCCCGGTTCGCAGAGACAGAAGGGATTTTCCCTTATGACCTCCCACGACGCCACGCCGAAGCGGCGGTAAGTCTGCATCGAAACCGCGGGCGAGATGCCGTATGCCTGCAATCTGCCCATCAGGCTGCGCAGCCCGAAGATCTCCTGTGCAGCGGAGGCAATATCCTCACATTTCTGCGGCGAGATGCCCTTGATCCGCAGCAGCTTTTCCGGCGAATGCTCGATCACCTGCAAGGTGAATTCCCCGAACTCCGCGACGATGCGTCTGGAGAGTGCGCGCCCGATGCCGGGGATGACGCCGCTTGCGAGATAGCGCTCGATGTTGACGGCGGTTGAGGGGAGCGTCCGCACACAGCTGTCCGCACGGAACTGCTGTCCGAAGCGCGGATGACTGACAAAGCTGCCCGTCAGCTCCAGCTCCTCGCCGGGCTCCAGCTGTCCGAGCTCGCCGACAACGGTGACCAGCGCTTCCTCCGTCTCCAGATCGGCGACGACATAGCCGTTTGACTCGTTATAAAACAGCACATCGTCCACGGTGCCTTTCAGTGTCAGCACAGTCTGCTGCATCAGCCGTCGCTCCTCTCTCTGCGGAATGCACATGATCTCTCAGCATATATTATACCGCTTTTTCGGTCTGATTGCAACTGTTTTGCGAAAAAATGCCCGAAAGCGGCAGTCGGCTGCCGCCTCCGGGTGATGGGTTTGTCCGATTGCGGTTCCCGCCTGTCAGACGGTGCCGCCCAGTGCGGCGGACAGCGTGCCGTCCGTCAGCGAATCGGCGCTGCACAGCACCAGAATCTGCTGAAAATCCGTGCCGGATACCGCGGGGAGCTTCTGCCATGCGGTGCCGTTTATCAGCTCCGCATTGACGGCGGTCAGGCTGCGGTAATGCGGGAACAGCAGGGGCAGAAATGCCGCGCCGTAGGAGTCCGCGAGCAGCAGCAGGTTCTTTCCGGTGCTGCGTCCGGTTTCGATTTGCAGAACCGGCTCCGTGCAGAGCGCGTAGACATCGTATGGATCGGCGGAACTGCCGGTCTGATAATAGCCGGAAAGCGCTGTCTCACCGTCCGGTGTACAGGAGACAATCCGGCTGAGCGGTGCGGTGTTCTGGTCGGCGTACAGGTCGATCAGATCGGGTGTGTAATACCCGCTGCCGTACTGGATTTCCCGCGCAAAATCGCCGTAAAAGCTGTTGCAGTGATGTGTGATGACCATGCGGTCGTACCCGACGGCGTTGTAGCCGAGCTTCCGCGCCGCCGCCTTATAGGCCGTGTATGCGCCGAACGCCGTCCAGCGCGAATCCGTCCGGAAATAGAGATATTCGTCCCGGATCGCGGCAAGCCAGCCGTAGGTTTCAATCCATGTGACATTGATGCTGAGTCCGGCGGCTGTACGCTGCAGCAGGGCGCGTTCGTCGGCGCGGGGCGCCTGTTCGGGGAGCGTATCCGCGTAAATGCCCGCGGCAGTCGGGGCGGCGAGGAGAAAGACCGGTGCGCCCGCCGATGCCGCAAACCGGTTCAGCGCCTGCACGGACGCATCCGCGGCGCCCTCTGCGTACTGCTCTGTCTTGCGGAGCATCCGCTCCTTGGTCAGGTATACATTGCCGATTGCGTCGCAGCCCAGCGCGATTGCGGAACGGTCGCGGATGCGCAGAAGCGGACGCCAGACGCTGCCTGCGGCAGTATGCAGACGCCGTCCGGCAGGCAGAACCGGAAGTGCCGCGAAGATCAGTGCCGCCGCGAGAATCAGAACGGTCAGCCGCGCCGGAAAAAACCGTGCGGGCGATTCCTGCTTATCCATGCCGCATTCCTTCCACATCCGAGAGATCGAGCAGCAGCGCACCGGGGACAAGCCCGGCGCGGAAGTGCATGGCGTCGGCGAAGGCCTGCGCCTCTGCCGTCAGTGCTGCCGGACATCCGAGGAACCAGACCTGCCGTTCCACGGCTTCTCCCGCGGCGACGCACATCAGCATCCGGCCGAGGCCGTGACGGCGCAGCGGTGCAAGCACGGCGACCTGTCTGACGCGGAGAAACGCGGGCTTTGTACCCTCTGCCGCACTGTCCATGACCAGTACGCCGGCGGGCTGATTGTCCGTGAGCAGGACAAAGACTGTTGCGCCGGATGCAAGGCAGCCGGCGATTCCCTGCGGAACAAATGCGTCCAGTGCAGCGGTATCGCCGAGCGACGCGAGTTTTTCTGCGTTGAGTTTTTTGATGACGAGCATGAGCGCCTCCGTTCCGGCAGCGGATGCCGGTTATTTTCTTTTAGTATACCACAAATCGGCGGCTTTGTAAAGCGTGCGGGTGTGTGCGGCGTGTATCCAAACTAAAGTTTTTGGCCGAGCTTTTTGCGCGGAGCCCGCGCCGGCAATTTCTAAAGTTCCCCGCAAGCCCAAACTAAAGTTTTTGGTCGAGCTTTTTTCAAAAAGCTCGC
>JAFPQL010000112.1 GCA_017414145.1 Oscillospiraceae bacterium
AAGAAGGCGGCTGACTCTTTCAAATGCGAACGCGAAGTTCCAAGCGAGGTTCGTCAGTCCATTACCTTCTTATTATACAAAAATAAGCATAGCCTGTCACCACTGATTCAGCAGTTAAGACTATGCTAATATTGTACCAAAAGCGAGGTGTCGGACATGAACGATGCAGTCAGACAGAATCTGCTTGCGGCGGGCTGTGACGAGGCGTTTATTGCGGCGTTTGAGGGCTGTATGCCGGACAGTGCCGCCTGTGAACGGATGCTGGCCGCGCATCGTCGGGCGCTGCTCGACGATGTGCATGAAAAGGAGCGCTGTATCAGCTGTCTGGATTATCTGATGTTTATGATGCGGAAGGAAGGATTACGGTGAGAGAGACATATCACGGAATGTTTCATGAGGAACGGGCGCTGTTCCGGGCGCAGGATGCCCTTGTCACGGACAGCGTGTTTGATACGGGGGAATCTGCGCTCAAGCACAGCAGCGGTGCGGAGACCGTCCGGACGGTATTCAAGGGGAAATACCCGCTGTGGTACAGCAGCCGGGTCAGCGTGCGGGACTGCATCTTTGACGAGGGTGCGCGGGCAGCGCTCTGGTACACGAACGGTCTGACCGTTTCGGACACGCTCTATGCCGCACAGAAGGGCATCCGGCGCTGCCGCGGTGTGACGCTGACCGGCGTGGAATTTACCAATGCGCCGGAAACGCTGTGGGACTGCCGGGATGTCCGGATGCAGAATGTCACGGTCAGAGGTGACTATCTGGCGATGAACTGTGCGGACATGGAGATTGACGGGCTGACGCTGGACGGAAAATACAGCTTCGACGGCTGCCGGAATGTCGTCATCCGGAACTCCAGACTCATGGGGCGCGACGCCTTCTGGAACTGCGAAAATATCACAGCGGAAAACTGCTTTCTGTCCGGCGCCTATCTGGGCTGGAATACAAAAAATCTCACGCTGATTCACTGCACGGTCGAGAGCCTGCAGGGGCTGTGCTATATCGACAATCTGGTCATGAAGGACTGCCGCACGGTCAACACGACGCTGGCGTTTGAGTATTCCACTGTGGACGCGGAGATCCGCGGCGGAATCGACAGTGTGCTGAATCCGTCCGGCGGCATCATCCGCGCAGACAGCATCGGCGAGCTGACACTGGACCCGAATCTGGTCGATGTAAGCCGCACAAAGATTCTTCTGCCGCAGTGATCGCCGGTTATTTCCTGCCGATCAGCAGAGTGGAGCGAGGAGCCCGCGCCGGGCCGGCAGCCAACTCCTAAAGTTCTCTGCGGGGCGAATTAAAACCTGCGGCGTGCGCCCAAATTAAAGTTTTTGGTCGAGCTTTTTTCAAAAAGCTCGCGGGTTCTTAGGGCAGAGCCCTAAGTCGCCGCCCGCAGGCGGCGAAACACTCCCGCATAAGAAGAGCTCCGCAAGGGGGTGAATTGCCGCCTTGCGGCAAGAGGGGGACGCCCTGCGATAGAGGGCGTCCCCCTTTTCTGCGTCTGTGCGAAGCGGATACCTTATTCTACTGAAACCGGCGCTGCCAGTGAAATATCTGGCTGCGCCGGTGTTTTTGTATGGTTCTATCGTGTCGAAGTTTGGCTGTGTCCCGATTTCGCCCGCGGCGGGCTTTCGGAGTTGGATGCGGGCACTGCCCGCCGAAAATTTTGATACGGAGCGGCATATTCACCGGTGATTGTTCTGTTTGTAAAATAAAAGTGGTTCCATTTCCGGCAGTTTTCACAAATATGAGCCGGATTCGGCGCGTTTGCTTGCTTTTTTACGGTTTTTGTGCTATAATACGGTAATGAATGAATCACCCGAAAGGAACTGAATTTTCATGGCAAAGCATCCGGATCAGAATCAAGGCAAACCGTTTGAAATTCCGCGGCCGGTCTTTCCGAAGCGTGCGGTCGTCACCGGCGGTATGCCCTACGGCAATAAAGAGCTGCATTTCGGCCATGTCGGCGGAATGCTCGTTTTTGCGGACACCTACGCGAGATTCCTCCGCGACCGCATCGGCAGCGAGAATGTCATCTTCGTCTCAGGTACCGACTGCTACGGCTCCCCGATCGCGGAGGGCTGGCGCAAGAAGGTCGAGAGCGGCGAATTCTCCGGTTCGCTGGAGGACTTTGTCCGCCGCAATCACGAAAAACAGAAGGCGACCCTTGCCGCCTACGGCATTGCGCCCAATCTCTTCGGTGCATCCGGTCTCGGCAGAACCAAGGAGATTCACGCCGAATTTACACTCGAATTTTTGCAGTCGCTCTACGACAAAGGACAGCTTGAGCGTATCTCGACCATGCAGTTCTTTGACGAAAAAGCCGGCGTCTTTCTGAACGGCAGACAGGTCACGGGCAAATGCCCCGTCGCCGGATGTCAGTCGGAGAAGGGCTATGCGGACGAATGCGATCTGGGACATCAGTATATGCCGGAAAACCTCATTGATCCGGTTTCTGCGCTGACCGGCGAACGCCCGACCATGAAGCCGGTCACAAACTGGTATTTCAAGCTCCGCGATTACGAGGGACATATGAGAGACTGGGTCGCGCAGATGCAGAAGGACAAGCGCATCCGGCCGGTCGTCTGGAAGACAATCTCGGAATTTCTCAATCCGCCCGCAATTTATATCAAGCGCGAATTTGAGGAGCAGTATCTCGCTCTGCGGGAGAAGCTGCCTGCACATGAATATCTGGAGGAGCCGAAAAAGCCCTCGTTCACGATTTCGTTCGACAGACTGCCGGACTGCGACGAGGCCTGCCGCATTCTGACGGAAAACGGAATCCGCTACCGGACCGGCAAGACGCTGGTGCCGTTCCGTCTGACCGGCAATATCGAATGGGGTGTACCCGCGCCGGTGCTGGAGGGCGAGGAGGGTCTGACCGTCTGGGTCTGGCCGGAGTCGCTCTGGGCTCCGATCTCCTTTACGCAGGCGTATCTGGAGCAGATCGGCCATGACCGCGCCGAGTGGAAGGACTACTGGTGCAGCCGGGACGCGCAGGTCTATCAGTTCATCGGGCAGGACAATATCTACTTCTACGGCATCGCCGAGCCTGCCATGTGGATGGCGCAGCAGGCGTCTGAAAACAAAACGAACATTCCGCCGGAGGGCGAGCTGCAGATGCCCACCATCGTGGCGAATTATCACATTCTGTTCCTCGACAAAAAGGCGTCGAGCAGCGGTGCGGTCAAGCCGCCGATGGCGGATGATCTGCTGAACTACTATACGGCAGAGCAGCTCAGAATGCACTGGCTGGAGCTCGGTCTCGGACAGCAGTCCGTCAGCTTTATGCCAAAGCCGTTCAATCAGGCACTGCTCGAAGAAGAAGCAAAGGCCAAGGCTGCCGGAACGGGCGAGAAATTCCCTGATCCGGTTGTCAAGAACGCGCTGCTGACCAATGTCTATAACCGCATCATCCGCACGGCATTCTACACGGCGCAGAAGCTGACCGGCAAAGAGGAGACAGCGGGCTTCCTGCCGGACTGCGCGCCGCAGGAGCAGTTTGTCGCGGAGGCGAAAAAGGCGATGCTCGAATATGAGCGTCACATGGCGAAATTTGCGTTTCATCAGTGTACTTATGTGCTGGACGGATATATCCGCGGTGCGAGCAAGTACATGGCGCGTGCGCTGAAGCCGGAGGAGCAGTCGCCGGAGGAAACCGCGCAGGTGCTGAGCAATTTGTTCTATATGATCCGGATTGCGGCGGTGCTGCTGCACCCGATGGCGCCCTTTGGCACGGAAAAGCTGCGCGAATATCTGGGTGCGGACGAACGGATCTGGTCCTGGGACACGCTGCTGGAGCCGCTGACTTATTTCACCGGCAGTGCGCATCAGCTGAAGTATCTGCCGCCGCGCACGGATTTCTTTGCACGGCACGAGTCGCAGTTTGAGGAGTGAAAGCGGCGTCCCCGAAGGGATCGCTTTGATACCGTACGCTGCTAAAAGCGGGCGTTGGGGCTGCGGGGGCAAGTCCCCCTCGCCGCGCTCCGCAGAGTACGAAAAAAGCACCGCATTCCAAAGAACACGGTGCCTTGCTTGGTACGCCCGGTGCGATTCGAACGCATGACCTTCAGAGCGGGCAGTGCCCGTCCCGACACACACTCTGTCCGGGTCGTAAATAAGGGAAACGGCGTAAACGGTGCAAAAAGCACC
>JAFPQL010000113.1 GCA_017414145.1 Oscillospiraceae bacterium
CTGGCAGCGCCGGTTTCTGTAAAAAGAGGTATCCGCTTCGCGGATGCTATTATCGAATGGGGCTCTCTATCGCCCAGATTTCGCAAAGCGAAATCGCTCAGTTTGCCTTCGGCAAACTGGGAGCCCCAAGCCCGCAGAGCTCTTCTTATGCGGGGGAGTTTCGCTCGCTGCGGAGCGCGACAAGGGCTCTGCCCTAAGAACCCGCGAGCTTTTTGAAAAAAGCTCGACCAAAAACTGTAATTTTGGGTGCGTGCTCTTGCTATAGTTCGCCCCGCAGAGAACTTTAGGACTTGCCAGCGGGGGCTCCCCGCCTTTTTGAAAAAAGCTCGACCAAAAACTTTAATTGGGGGTACGACCCAAAGCTCAGGTTCGTCCCGCAGAGAACTTTAGGAGTTGGCTGCCGGCACTGCCGGCCCCGCCCGACGGTCAGAGCGCGGCGTTTCCTGCGAGATATTGCAGCAGCACCGAAAGATCCGATGCGCTCAGAGAGGAACTGTCACCGTCCAGCTCCGCGTTCATCAGTCCCTCCATCGTCACGGTAACTGCGTCCTCCGCCAGATACCGCGCCAGCAGAATCGCGTCAGCAATGGCTACCTGTCCGCTGCAGTCCACATCGCCGGGCTGCACCTTGACAAGATAATGTACCTCCGTGTCGGTCTCTGTGTCGGATTCCGTTTCCGATTCCGTTTCCGCAGACGAGGTGCTCTCCGTGAACGAGGTGGTTTCCGTCTCAACAGACTGCGTGCTGTCATCGGTCAGCGGCTCGCTCGTCTCCGTGGAGAAGGCTTCCGTTTCCGTGGTGCGCTCGGTCAGGGATGTCTCCTCCTCTGTCGAAACATAGGTGTAATCAGGATCGACATAGACCGAATAGGTCAGATAATCATCGCTTGAGACATCACCATCTTGGTAGTCGGTGCGGATATACACGATGTATTCGCCCGGCTCATCGGGATTGTAGTTTGTCTGAATCTGCAGGCATTCCGAGATGTCGTGCTGCCGCTCATTGAAGCGGCACTTTTCCGTCAGAATGACCTGTAAGCCCGCCGTGGTGAACGGCTCGCCGAGTGCAAAATACTGCTTGGGCATCCGGGTGATGTTCAGTTCAGAGCCGTAATAGGCGTTCGTGCCGCGATAGAATCTGTTTCCGTACTCGTCCGTCTCCCACGGATCATAGTCGGGACTGTATGGGCCGACGGCAGCGGTTCCGGTCGTTGTGCCGGTGATCTCGTAGAACGAGGGGTCGGGCCGGTCATTCTTCGTGCTGGCGTAAACGGCGCAGAAGAAGTCGGAATCCTCCGGCAGCTCGGTCGGCCGCTCCGGAATCAGCATGAGATATGCCGTGGTTGCGGGGACATCGAGCTTCATCTGGAAGTCGTTGTCGCTGGAAATGCTGTCGAACGAATACGATTCGCGCATTCTGTCAAACCGGTCATAGACCTCAACACTCATGTTCACGCGGCTGACTGACGAGGACGCCGATGTATAGAGCGTCAGCGAGCGCCAGTCGAGCTCCGCCGGGAGATCGCAGCGGACACCCGCCGCATCCCAGTTCTCTGCATCCATCGTGAAAATCTTTGTCATGCCGAGCAGTTCTGGCGCCGACTCGGACGCTGCCGAAGCGGCACTGGTACCGAGCCCGTTCAAAAAGAGCATGACGCTTGTCAAAACGGCTGCAATTCTGTTCTGAAACTTCATATTCACTCATCCTTTCTGGTAGGTCGGTTGATTCGGACTCATTCAGAGATTTGTCTGTATCTTCCTGCGGCTGCCGTGGCTGTCTTTCCGCGCTGCTTTCCGCAAAAACCTTCTCTGCTGCTCTGCCCTCCCGCGCAGCGGACAGAGGCACAGGGAACCGCGCCGGTTCTGCCGGTATCTATAGCTGCCGCATCTGATTATATTATATTACACCTTGTTCTCGTTGTCAATTACTATAGTACCCAAAAAACCGCGCCGCGCCGGCGCTTTTTTTGTCCGGAAATGCGGCGCGCCGGCGGACGGCGGGCAGATACGGCATTGCAATTCCGGCGCGTTTCTGGTATAATGGAACAGGCGCTTCCGGTTTGACAGTTTTGTGACTGTTTCCTGACACGATCGCGGGGATTTTCTCTGCGGGATATGATATGATGATGACAGACCGGAACAGACGGTCCGGTCATATCAAATCTGAAGGAGGAAACTTCTATGAAACACAATCTGATTCCGAAGGCGGCAGTCCTGCTCGGTGCCGCCGCCCTGCTCCCGAATGCGCTGGCCGCATCGGCGGTCGGGGCGCTGAACTCCACCGTACATTTCCCCGGCGGTGCGCTGACCGTGACGACGGAGGAAACGGAAACCGGCAGCCGGACGACCTTCACGCTTGAGAACGATCTGCCGGATGCGCAGAGCACTGCGGCGGCGGAGCAGGCGGTCAAAGACGCCCTTTCCGAGGCGGACTATGCGGCATACTGCGGCATCAACGACCGTCTGACGGAGATTATGGATGCGGTCGAAAGCAACAGTCCGGAGGTGCTGCCGGACTTTGCACAGTACAAAGCGGAAATCGAAAGCCTGCAAAGCGAGCGCAGCGCACTGCTTCGGAATGCGGGCGTTGACACGGCTGATTATGAAGTACACCGGTCCTTCATAATCAGCCGTGTCAACGCCCGCACTGCGTCGGAATGCGGGCGTTGACACGGCGGATTATGA
>JAFPQL010000114.1 GCA_017414145.1 Oscillospiraceae bacterium
GAAAGCTGATTGGGCAGCTTGTGGCGGTGCTCATACAGCCCCAGCGTCTTGAGAATGTCGTCCACATCCAGCGGATGCTCGCTCAGGTACGCGCCGACCTCGATGTTCTCCTTGATGTTGAGGTTCGGAATCAGGTTATACATCTGGAAAATGTAGCCCAGATGCCGGCGGCGGTAGCGGGTCAGTGCCTTTTCGTTCATGTCGGCGATTTTTTCGCCGTGAATCGAAATGGTGCCGCTGTCTGCGCGGTCGATGCCGCCGATGATGTTCAGCAGCGTGGATTTGCCGGAGCCGGACGGTCCCAGCAGCACGCAGAATTCACCCTTGTGCAGTGAGAAGCTGATGCCCTTCAGCACCTCGACGCGGCTCTCGTCCTCGCCGAAATGCTTTTTGATGTCTTGGATTTCAATAAACAATTTTCCTTCCTCCCGAACTGAAAAATAACTGTTTCTGACAGTCCGCCATTTGTAATTAGCATACGCTAACCGCAAGAGACGGACATTGGTTAGTGACAACTAACGACATACCTATTTTATCACCGCAGCCGGTCTTTGTCAAGCGTTTTCTGAGGTGTTCCGGCAATTTCGTCAAACCTTTCCAACGAATTAGCACAAACAAACTGCGGAAATGTTCTTCTTGCATGAAAAGCGGTTTGCAGGATGCTTCCTGCTGCCCGTCTGTTCTATTCAGTGCGGGCGGCACATAGACTGTAACAGTTATGCGCGGCATGAATGGCAAAAATCTGATGCTGTGCGCGGGAGGATACTATGCTGCAATCAAATGAATGGGAGCTGAGCCGTCAGACGGTTCTGCTGCCGGAGCTGCTGCTCGATACCGAGGCGGAACAGAGCGTGGAGCTGGACTATGTGCTGCCGGACTACTGCCCGGATTTCTTCCGGCTGCTCCACTGCGCCGCGGAAACCTGCGTGACACAGGGGAGCTGCCGCGACGGCGTGCTTGACGCCGCATTCCGGGTGCAGATCCGGGTGCTGTACTGTGCGCCGGACAGCAATGCCGTCCGGTCGGTCACGCAGCAGCTCAGCTATACCAGACAGTTCCCGCTTTCCGTACCGGTTCAGGCCGGTTCGGTGCCGATGATTTCGCTGCTGGCTGAGCCGGTCTGCATGAACTGCCGTGCCGTCAGCAGCCGCAGAATTGATGTCCGCGGTGCGCTGCGCATCAGGGCGCGTGTGACGGCGGAGCGCAGGGTGCCGGTGCTTTCCGGTGCGGAGGGGCTGCACATCCGGACGCGCAGGGAGCCGGTCAGCTTCCTCTCCGACCTGCTGCGGACCGAAAAGCTGTTCACGCTCTCCGAGGACGCCGCGATTCCCGCCGCCCAGCCCGCGATTCTGAATATTCTGCGGGACAGCGTCCTGCTGACTGTCACGGAAACGCGCATCGCCGCGGGAAAGCTGATCGTCCGCGGGGAGGCGCTGCTGACTTTGCTCTATGCCGCGTCGGGCGGTACGGAACAGTTTTCCGTCTCGCTGCCGTTCAGTCAGATTGTCGAGCAGGACGGTCTGACCGACGGCATGATGCCCGCTGTCACGGCGACACTTGCGGACTGTCTGCTGACGCCGGAGGCGGCGGGTGACGGGGAGCTCCGGCTGCTGCACTGTGATTTGCAGATTCTGCTGCACTGCGAGGCGGCGGCGACCGGCACCGCAGAGCTGCTGACCGATGCCTTTTCGACGGTGCATCCGGTTGCGCTTTCGCAGGAGACGCTGCCGCTGCTTACAGCGCCCGTGCAGCTGCATGAATCGCTGAATCTGCGGTCGCAGCTGCAATATCCGGACGGTGTGCTGACAAAGGTCTGTGCGGCATGGGCTGTGCCGGAGCAGGTGCAGACCGTTCCCGCCGACGAGGGCGGCGGCGCGGTACTGACCGGCCGGCTGCACGCCTGCGTCATGGCGGAGGACGCGGACGGCAGCATCCGGATGCTCGAACAGACTGAGCCGTTCACATGGGAGCTGCCTGCTGTCTCGCCGGAAATGACGCTGCCGCCGGTCACGGTCCGGAGCTGCTCCTACACGCTCTCCGGCGCAGACAGCGTCAGCTTACAGACGGAGCTGCTGCTCTCCGGGCAGGTGCCGGGCATTGCGGAACGGCAGCTGCTGACCGACCTGCAAGCCGACGCGGAATCGCGGCTGCCCGATGAGGACGGTTTTGCGCTGCGGCTGTACTTCGGACAGCCGGAGGAGTCGCTCTGGGAGATTGCCAAGCGCTGCCGCATTTCGCCCGATGCGATCCGTGCGGAAAATGACTGCGCGGGGGATACCCTTTCCGCGCCGCAGCTTCTGCTGATTCCGAATGTCAAATAACACCGGAACGATTGGAGGATTCAGACTGATGAACGATATTTACAGCGACATTGCCGCACGCACCGGCGGCGATATTTACATCGGCGTCGTGGGACCGGTCCGCACCGGAAAATCCACGCTGATAAAGCGGTTTATGGAGACAATGGTCATTCCGGAGATTGCGGATCCGGCGCGGCGGGAGCGTGCCACCGACGAGCTGCCGCAGAGTGCGGGCGGCCGGACGATCATGACCACAGAGCCGAAGTTCGTGCCGGAAAATGCCGTCGCACTGCGGCTGCCCGACGGCACGGCCTGTGCTGTGCGGATGATTGACTGCGTGGGGTACATCGTGCCGAGCAGCCTCGGATATATCGAGGCAGAGGCGCCGCGCATGGTCAAGACGCCGTGGTTTGACGAGGAAGTGCCGTTCAATATGGCGGCGGAAATCGGCACGCAGAAGGTCATCACCGAGCACGCGACGGTCGGGGTAGTGGTCACGACGGACGGCTCCGTCACGGACATTCCCCGTGCGGAATATGCGGAGGCGGAGGCGCGTGTCATCCGGGAGCTGCAGGCGCTCGGCAAGCCCTTTGTCGTGCTGCTGAACTGCGCCGATCCGGATTCGGAAGCGGCATCCGCACTTGCCGCGGAGCTGGAATCGCAGTACGGCGCGCCCGTGCTGGCGGTCAACTGTCTGCTGCTCAGTGAGGAGACCATCCGGCTGATGCTCGCAAAGCTGCTGGATATGTTCCCGCTGCGGGAAATCGGTGTCGAAACGGCGGGCTGGCTGCCGGCGCTGGAGCAGGGACACTGGCTCAAGACGGCGGTATTTGACGCGGTGCGGACGGCGGCAGAGGGACTCTCCACCGTGCGCGATGTCCGCGGGATGCCCGCCGTGCTCGCGGAATGCCCGTACATCCGGGAGGCGGCAATCCGCGAAATTGCGCTCGGCACGGGCCGGGTTGTGCTGCGGCTGACACTCGACCCCGCACTGTTTTATCAGATTCTGGGGGAGGAGACCGGCATCGGGATTCAGAGCGAAAACGAGCTGTTCCCGATGCTGCTGGAGCTGTCGCGCATCCGGCGGGAATATGAGCGCATCCGTCCGGCACTGGAGGAGGCGGAGGCGACCGGCTACGGCATCATCATGCCGCAGGCGGATGAACTGACCCTTGAAGAACCGGAGATGATCCGGCAGGGCGGGCGCTACGGCGTGCGGCTGCGGGCGTCCGCGCCGTCGCTGCACATCATGCGGGCAGGCATTCAGACGACCGTCAGCCCGATCGTCGGCAGCGAGCGGCAGAGCGAGGAGCTGGTGCTCTATCTGCTGCGGGAATTTGAGGAAAACCCCGCGCAGATCTGGGAATCCAATATCTTCGGCAAGTCGCTGCACGAGCTGGTCAACGAGGGACTGCACACAAAGCTCGCAAAAATGCCCGCAGAGGCGCGGATGAAGCTGCAGGAGACACTGGAACGGGTCATCAACGAGGGATGCAGCGGGCTGATCTGCTTTATCCTGTGAGGGCAGTCCCAAAACGCCCGTACAGAAACAAAATAACTGCCCCGGAATGCGCATCGGCACTTCGGGGCAGTGCTGTTTGTGAAGAAAGAAATTGCTCTGCGGCGACTGACATCAGACGCTGCCGCGGTACGCTGTTACAGGTTCAGCAGGATGTCCGCGATGTCGGCGGGCTTTGCGGCGATGCCGATGTGCGGAAATTCGCCGGC
>JAFPQL010000115.1 GCA_017414145.1 Oscillospiraceae bacterium
ACCACATCACGGATTCCTTTGTTCAAACGCACACAATCCCCCAGGCAGATCGGGAAATCTACCGCTGCGGAGTTCAGCAGCTCCTCCAGTACACCATGAGCTTTGCAGCCACGCTATTGATCGGAATTCTTTGCAGGATGTTCTGGCAGTGTCTGGTGTTCACAGTGGCCTATATGCTGCTGCGGCACAGCGCCGGCGGATATCACGCAAAGACGCCCCTTCGCTGCTATCTGTTTTCCGCTGTGCTGATCGCCGCCGCTTTGCGGATGATCCGGATACTCTCCGGCTCCATGCTCGGCTGCGGCATTGCAGTTCCGGTTTCAGCCGTCATTATTATCCTGTTTGCGCCGGTCGGCTCGCAAAACAAGCCGCTGGACGAGACAGAGTGCGCGGTCTTTCACAGGCGTGCGCGTTGGGTTACGACGGTGGAATCGGCTGCCGCTTTCGGGCTGATGCTGATAGGCTTTCACAGGCTCTGTGCCTGCCTGACTGTTGCGCTGACGGTCATGAGCGGTATGCTGCTGCTCGGCATGGTGAAAAATAAATGCACCAATTATTGCTGTATCACCACTGCCCCCCGATCCGAAGCAACCGAAGAAGAAGCAGAGTAACGGTCTGTGTTCCTGCTCCCGTACAGTCGCGTCAAATGTCGCAGCATCATCGGCTACAATCTCCGCATGACTGAAAAAACATGGCAGCAGCGATGTCTTTCCGTCACGGTATGACCGAGTATCGTCACAGCATTGTCCCGTCAGACTGACAGCATTTATGCAGGAATTGTTTCAGCAGCTTTGCCGCACGGGACACAGACACTCTGCCTTCTCCGGCTTGACTGAGAAGCACACGCCTGTTCTGAACAACAACGGGTGTGTGCCGGATTTTGCTTTCTCTCCGGATGACCGCGCCGGAAGCGGTGCGCATCCGCACCTCTCCCTCTGATTGGCACTGCTTCTGAAGCAGGCCAGAAAACGGCAGCCTGCTGATCGGCTGCCGTTGACCCCGGTTGCACTGGAGTCGCTGATTCGCTGTCACACAGTTGTCTGCCTTGATTCTCTGTGGTGACACCAATTGTCTTTTTTCATTTTCTGTATCCTCTGAAGCAGTTTTTTCTCTCTGTGCAGACGGTGCGGGACGGCAGAATCAGTGATTCCGTTGCGATAGCTTTCGCTGTTTTCGTTCGCGGCGGAAGTGTCCTTTCTGTACTGCGTGTGCCGGAAGGCACGCACAGGACAATTTGTGTCTGTGAAAAAGCCCCCGCAATTTTATTGCTTCGGCTTTTTCCTGATATCTCCTGACTGGTGTGTTTTTTGCATTGATCTGATTTGTGTGGACTCATTGCATCTCGTTCTTTTCCGTTCGGGATGCGGTTGAGTCTCTTTTTTTTTGCCTGATGCGGAAAGCGCCGGAAGATCCGCGGCTGTTTCACTGAATTTTCATCCTCAGAAAAGTGTCAGCTGGTCGTCTGCCCAGCGTTCCTGTCCGGCGGGATGAATGATCTCGCCCTCCCGCAGTTCACTGCACAGTAGCGGAGAAGCCGGATTGTACTGCTGCATATTCCGCCGGACGGCCGCATGGCTGGCGTTGGCGTAGCAGTACCGGCAGAAATGTCCGCAGGTGTCGTAGGCACCGATGTCCGAGCCGAACACACAGGCGCATTCTGTCCGCTGCGATTTCCGCTTCGGCACATTGAGGCGGCTGCCGACGGCCGCTTCAAAGGTCTGCTTTGTCATGCAGCCGGAGCAGTCCACGCCGTACGGCGCGAGTGCGCTGCCCTCCGCGCAGGCCTTGACCTTGATGCCGTATGCTCCGGCGATTTCCGCGAATGCTTTGCCGATCAGAATGCGCTCCTCCTGCGGGACGGACTGTACCTGCGGGAAATTCCGCCGTACCTTTTCGTACAGGTCGATGAAGCTGATGACGCACACTTTGGTATATCCGGAGAGCGTGCGGCACATCTGTTCAAAGTCGCGGATATGCCGCTGCGGGGTGTAGACGGCATCGGTGAAGATCGGATCATACCGCCAGCCGACGCAGTCAGCGCCGAGCGATTCCGAGAGCGCGATGAGATGCTGCATCACGGCTTCCTTCGGCGGCACATTCGGCTCCGTTTCCCTGCCGTACGGGGTGATTGTGACAAACCAGTACTGATGATAGTCCCGCAGCTCGTCCGGAAGCGGGAGCATCGGCGCGGGATTTTTCGTGCAGAAGGCGATGCAGTCCACCACATCGGGATTGAGTTCATAGCGGGTAATCCAGTCGGGGCGGTAGGGGTTCCGCACGAGTACGAAGCCTGCCCGGAGCCGGTTCAGGAACCATTCGGCATAAAATGCGGGAATATCCGTCCGCATTCCGGTATTGATAATCATGGACGCATCTCCTTTCGCCGGTCGCTGTTTTCAGGATACCACATCTGAACGGTTTGTGCATGGATGCCTGACCGGGCGCGCACCGCACGGATAGACTAAGGGCTGCGCCGGTTCTGCGCAGCCCTTCCTGTTTGCTGTTACCGTTTGGGGATTCCTGCTTACTCGTTGATATAGCTCTCAATGAATTCAACGGCATCGCCGACCGTGCTGATGCGATCCACAGCATCATCCGAGACAGCAATGTCAAATTCTTCGGAGATGGTTTTCATCAGCAGCGTAATGTCGAGCGAATCTGCGTGGAGATCGTCGATGAAGTCTGCTTCGGGCGTGACCTCGTCCTCGTCCACATCCAGCTGATCGAGGATGATATCCTTCAGTTTTTCAAAGACCATGCAATTTGCTCCTCTCATTATGTGATTCCGATGGGTTTCTTACCGTATTATAGTATAGCCCAGCGGAAGAAAAAGGTCAATATCTTTTTCGCGGATTTTCAAAATTCGTGCGTAAATTATTTCGGAGAAAAAGCACGCTGATTTGTGCAAATTATCAAAATGCGTCTGTTTTGAGGCGGATTTCGGCGCGGTAGACGGCACTGCGGAGCCGCTGCTGCCAGTCGGATGCGGCACAGCTTCCGGCATCGGAAATGCCGTCGCGCACGGCGGCTTCCCGCAGCAGGAGCAGGTCGGCGCCGGCTTTTTGGGCTGTTTCCGTCAGCGCGTCGAGCAGCATCTGCCGGAGGACGGCTTCGGCTGCGGCGGGCGCGCCGGTCCGGCAGGTGACTGCGGCGTCGAGCGTGAAGGTCAGTTGCTGCTGACTGTCCTCTGCGGCGTGAATCCGTGCGCGGAGCTGTGTCACGGTGCAGATGCCGCCGGAGATTGCAAAGGAAAAGGTATCCCACCGCTTGCCGAGCAGCGCCAGACCGCGGCAGGCACTGTCCGGGAGCGGGTCGAGCGTGCCGCTGTCATCCGCGAGAATGAGGGAGACAGCATCCTGACGCAGACAGCAGACCGCGGTGATGCCGGAGCCGCCGAGCAGATCGCTCAGGACGGCATCGGCGGTGCGGCAGGGAATCTGACCGGCTGCAACCGCCGCGGCAATCTGCTGCGCGGACGGAAGCTGCCCGCCGGACAGCGCGTCGCAGGCGGATGCCGGCACATACAGAACCTGACAGGTCGGCGCCAGCCACTGTCTGTCCGCGTAATCCCGCAGAAAGGCGCAGGGACTGCCGCTGACGGCAAGCAAAGAGAGATGCCCCGCCTCGATTTCCGCGCCGGATGCGGTCTGCAGGGCGTCCGGCATCAGCAGCGGACTGTCCGCAGAGGCGGAGAGGACGGCTGCATCCTGCGAAATATGTGCTGCAAACCGTGTCCGGATGCCTGCATCGACGGCGAGGACATCGGGCGAGAGCCGGTTCCGGATATCCCTGCAGCCGGTCAGCAGCAAACCGGCCGGCAGCATCGCCAGCAGGCATACAAGCGGCTTCATTCGGACCTCCGCAGCAGGAGCGCCTGACGGAGCCGGAGCAGAACCGGAACGCCGATGCCGAGCAGCAGTGCCGCTATGGCAGGGACTGCGGCGCATTCGGGAACCGCGGCAAAGAGCACGGCGAATCCGCAGAAGGGCAGAAACAGCCCGTACCGCAGACGCGGCGCGGCGGATTCCGCGGCGAAATGCAGAAAGACCGTCAGGCAGAGAACCGTGCTTGCGACGGCGAGCAGCATCCAGATGCCGTCCGTGCGCAGGGCGTCGGAGAGCGGCGTGCGCGCCAGCAGCAGAAAGAACGGATTGCCCGTGAGATGCAGCAGTCTGCCGTTCTGCATCGTGCCGAACAGCACCGTCAGCGGCAGGACTGCGGCACGCACCGTGAGCCATGCGGCAGCGCCGCGGGATGCGGCAAGGGGGACGGTTTCGCGGCGGCGCAGCAGGGGCAGCAGCCCCAGTTCGCCGCACTGCTGAAATTCCCGGAGGAAGGCGGCGCCGGCGCTGTCGGGTGTATAGAGGTACAGCGAATTTGCCGTGCGGATGCCGCTGACGGGCAGCAGAAGAAATGCCGCAGCCGTGACAAACAGCAGCAGCGAGCCCGCTCTGGCCGCAGCCGCCTGCGGGAGCCGCTGCATTTCCAGCAGCACGGGAATCAGGAGAAACAGCGTCAGCACCGGATACGGCGAATGCAGCGCGGTCAGCAGGGCATACAGCCGGGTGAGCGTCAGTGAAGCCCACAACAGCGCAAACAGCCGGTAGAGCGGGAGCAGGGCATCCGGCAGCGGCGTCTGCGGGGCAATCAGCAGCGGCAGCAGCAGTCCGGCCGTCAGCAGCGCGGCGGTGAACATTCCCTTTGCGCAGGCGGCGGAATACGGCTGCGCCGCACAGAAAAAGGCGGCGGCGCGGCAGAGAATCAGGGCGGCGGCGGTCTGCACGGCACTCCAGCCCGCTTCCGGACGCGCAGTTTGCTTTGACATGAAATCACCTCAGTCCGGCATGGCGCCGGTGTACTATTATATAGGAGACAGTATTATTCCGAATCCTGCCGGCGGGACGGCTTCAGCCTGATCTCGCCGATGCGGAAATTCTTCCGGGACAGCCGCCGGAATCCGATGCGGACGAGGACATCGCTCAGCCGGTCGGACAGCAGCGGTGCGGCAGGCGCCGTAACGGGAAATCCGAAGCGCTCCGCCGCACAGATATGGCAGAGCACGGCAGTCCCGCAGACGGCGATGCCCGCGATCCCCGCAGCGGCAGCGGCGAGAATGAACAGCGGCCGCAGAACGGTCAGGGCGGCATGGTGCGCGGGAATGACAAACCCCGCCGTCGCGGAGAGTGCCGCAGCGGTCAGGACGGGTGTGCTGATGAGACCGGACTGCACGGCGGCATCTCCGATCAGCAGACCGCCGATGATGCCGACCGCGCTTCCGACGGCCTTCGGCAGACGGAGTCCGGCCTCCCGCAGAATCTCGTACATGAACAGGATACCGAGCATCTCGGCGGTCAGTGAGAACGGTGCGTTCTGCTCTGATTCTGTCAGCAGGCGCAGCAGCGTTTCGTGCATCAGCGCGGGGTGATGGAGTGAGACGGCGAGATAGACGGCCGGCAGCAGCAGCGCGATCAGTCCGGCGGCATATTTCAGCCAGCGCAGCAGGGTTGCGTAAGCCGGCGGGTAATTGTAATCGTCCAGCGTCTGGAAGGTCTCGCAGAAAAGCTGCGGTACGACCAGCGCAAAGGGCGTCCCGTCGATCAGAATGCCGACTCTGCCCTCCAGCAGCTTGGCGCAGAGGACATCGGGACGCTCCGTTGTGCCGACGCTGTGAACGAGCGTGCTGTCGCTCTGCTCCAGAAACGGCCGGATATATCCGGCGGACAGGACGGTTTCCAGCGGCAGATCGGTCAGAATCTGCCGGATCTCGCCGGGCAGTCCGTCCGGCACGCGGTCGCGGAGCCAGCAAAGACAGAGGTCTGTCTGCGAGACGCTGCCGGCGGTCAGCAGCTCAAAGGTCAGCAGCGGCGACTTCATCCGGCGGCGGATCATGGACATATTGGTGCGGACGGGCTCGGTGAAGCCCTCCTTTGCGCCGTAGATATTCTGCTCGCCGGACGGCTCCGTGATGCCGCGTGACGCATAGCCCTGCACGCCGAAGGCGGGGGCGGCATCCGCACCGTCAATCAGCAGCACGGCAAATCCGGCGTACAGACGCTTCAGCAGCGCAGAGATTTCCCGCACCTCGGCGCAGTCGGCGGAGAGCAGACGCCCCGTCCGGAGCTGCCTGAGGAGCTGCTGTCCGTTCTCCGGCGGAAAGCTGTGCGGGTCGAGCGGGCCGGCTGCCAGATCGGCGAGCAGTCCGGCGGATGCCATGCCTTCGCAGGTGAGCAGGCAGCAGGAGACATTGCCGATGCGGAGCGCCTTGCTGAGCAGGTCCGCGGAGCATCCGGCTGCCTGCCGGACCGCTTCCAGATCATCCGGCAGACTGCCGCTGAGGGTACGGGGCGGCGTTTTCATGCAGATTCCTCGTTTCTGTGCGTTTTTCTCAGGGCGTGTCAGGCTGAGTGTCAACACGCCCTAGTATGCCGCGGAATCCGGAAATCATACCGCAGCGGACTGCCGGTCATCCGGAACGGACGAAACATCATTGCATTTTGCGGCGGAATGTGTTATAAGCGGGGAGCCCCTGCCGGCATTTTCTAAAGATCTCCGGCAAAGAAGCCGTATCCGGCAGAATCCTTCTCTCAGCTTGCTTTTTACGGCTTAATATGCTATAATAAGAGTGCTGCCTTTGTTGCAGACGGAATTCAAGAACAGGAAGGAAGCATAAAAAATGAAGCAAACAGGAAAGCTCGGCAGCGCGCTGCTGGCTGTGATGACGGCACTGTGCTGTGCCGGATGCGGAATGTTCCGGCAGATCGGTGAGAGCAGCGGCGGCACCGCGCAGACCACTGCAAAGGGAAGCGCGCCGGTCGGCACCGGGGCAAACCAGACCGTGACCGGAACCGCTGCCGGTTCGGCGACGACCACCTCCGCGACGACGACGGAGACGACACTCCCGCCCGCCGCGCCCGATATCACGGTCAATATGCTGGCAGTCGGCGACAATCTCGTGCAGGAGGGCGTCTACAAGGCCGCAAAGAAATGGGCAAAGGACGGCACCTACGATTTCACCAAGACCTATGAGAATGTCAAGCCGATCATTCAGGCGGCGGATGTGGCGATCATCAATCAGGAAACGCTGATCTGCGGCGGCGACTACCCGATCTCCGGCACGAAGCTCAATTTCTGCTCGCCCGTGCAGCTCGGCGATACAATGGTCGATGTCGGCTTCGATGTGTTCACGATTGCCAACAACCATATGCTCGACCGCCGGATCGACGGCCTCGAAGCCTCGATCAACTACTGGGACGGCATGATGGCAAAGCACGATATTCTCGCGCTCGGCGCCTACCGCAACACCGAGGATCAGAACAAGATCCGCGTCCGGGAAACGAAGGGCATGAAGATTGCCTATCTCGCATACACCGAGCATCTGAACGGCTATTCGATTCCGGCGGATTCCCCGATCAAGGTCGGCATCACCCTCAGGGATGAGGCGCTGATCGAGCGGCAGATCAAGGAGGCAAAGCAGATTGCGGATGCCGTGATCGTATCGCCGCACTGGGGCGTCGAGGACACGAATGTTGTCGCGGACCGCTGCAAGGTGCTGGCGAAGAAAATGATCGGCTGGGGCGCGGATGTCATCCTCGGCACGCACACCCACACCGCGGAGACGATGGAATACATCGACCGCCCGGACGGCACCAGAGGCTTTGTGTTCTATTCGCTCGGCAATTTCATTTCGGCACAGACGGATAACTTCAATGTCGTCGGCGAAATGGGCGGCTTTGACCTCGTGAAGCACGGCGACACCGGAAAGGTCACGGTCGAGAATGTCACCTGTATGCCGGTCATCACGCACTACGAGGCGCAGTTTGCAAACCTGCGGCTGTATCCGTACAGCAAGTACACCCCGGAGCTCGCAAACAGCCACGCGCTCCCCTACACCCATGTCTATCCGGAGACGGCAAAGGACTTCGGCATGAAGACCATTGACCGCATCATCGAGAACAACATTCCGGCCGAATTCCGCAAGCTGAAATGACCCCGGAAACGGGCGGCGGAGCCCTGTGCGGAAATGTGCAGATTTTGCGGTGCTGTCTGTAAAAACCGTTAAAACAGAAACGAGCTTTTGAGCGTATTGCATAATTCGGAATGCTCCAATTTATGAATAATCACAAAAACGGCACCGAAGTCTTGACTTTATAAGATAGGTTTATTATAATGGTAGTAGCCGCAGTGTCTGGATTCGTATACCCTTTTGCAGATACAGTGCGACCGGCGGACAGCCGGCGGATTGGGGAAACGGGCGGGTGCAGGTGCTGCGCGGAACACGGGCGACAAGGATGCGGGATGCTCGGATTTTCCTCCGAGGTGTCCGCAGAGAGCCGGAAACGGCTCTACGCTCACACCCCAAATTCTTGTATATATGACGGGAAACGGATCAGCGCGTTTCTCTGAATATATAAACATCATGGAAAGAAGGAGGAAAGGAATGAAGGCGCAGAAGGCGGCCGGCAAAACGGTTGTAAGCATTCTCGCGTGCGCCGGACTGGTCTCGTTGTTCGGGGAGGCAGCGGCCTTCGATACTGAAGACATGAACGGCTTTACGGCAATTTCCGTGGATACGGTGATTGTCGCGGAGGACGGGTCTTTTACAGCATCGGTCAGGCTGGACAAACTGCCGGATTCGGGACTGAATGCTCTGGAGTTCGCAATCGCCTATGACCCCGCCGTTCTGAGCATCAGCAAGGTAGAGCTGCTCTATGACACGGGCGCGGACGCGGCGGAAGCTGCGGTGAGTCCGGACCTTGCCGGGACAGTCTTTCGTTATGAAGACTTCGGCGGCAAGCTCTGGGTTCGTTGGGCAACCGCGCTTCTCAATTCAGATTACTGGCTGAAGGAGGAACAGACACTGTTCACAATCAGCGGAACGATGCCGCAGGATGCGGCACCGGGAAGCCACAGTGCGCTGTCCCTGATTCCGGCGGACGGGTCCGCCGAGATCGTGGCCGGTTATCTGGACAAAGCGGGCGGAATCTACCAGTGTGAGACAGAATTGACAGACGGACATATCTGGAAGCAGCTTGATGAAACCGGTGCTACCAAGTACGGGGATCTGAATATGAACGGCGAGCTGGATATGTCGGATGCAGTGCTGCTGCACAGAGCTGTTGCGGAAAATGTCGTTCTGAGCGCCGCAGCATACGCAAACGCAGACTGTGAGTCAGACGGCGTGCTTACGATTGCCGATGTGACGCTGATGCTTCGGGTCCTGGACGGAAAAGCCGAAGCGGCGGTACTCGGAGCACACTGAAACTCGCCCACGGAGAATGCACGGCGCACGGGTAAGCCATGCAATCCCTAGTTCCGTGATATGCGGTTCTCTCGGAGAATAACGCGTATCAACTGCACCATTCTCAGCCGGCACGGCGGACCTCCGCTGAAACCGGCACAGCAAAACCCAGTTACCCAAAACAAAACAAACACAGCGTTTGGATGTGCCGGAGCAGTCTCCGGCTGTGCAAACCAGAAAGGAACAAGTTGTCATGAAGAGATTTATCTCCGCAATTTCGTCGCTGGCGATCGCCGCGACGGCTATGGGCGGCACCTTTGCGATCAGCTCAGATGCTGCTGTTGACAAAACGATCATTGATTTCACTACGGTGAATAAGGATGGTGAGCGCGTCAACACAATCGAGGCGAAAGCCGGCGACAAGATTCCGCTTACCATTTATGTTCCGCAGAGTTCGGGTGTGAACACAATCGCAATGAAGCTCGCCGTCAACGGCGACAAGACCCTGGGGCAGGGCACCATTCAGTATCCGGAGCTGGACTATGTCGCAGCAGACGGATCGAAGGGTATGTACTATGAAACCGAAGAAGGCAAGAAGCATATTGCCGATGCCGGCAAGGTTGCAAAGAACGAGTATCTCTGGAGCAACTACGGCATCACGATGACGGATGCTGCATACGCAGAGCCGTACTGCTTCGATTCCGGTTATCTGGAAGGCAACGGCTACGGCGATTCCTCCAAGGCCGGTAAGTCCTCCAACGGTACCGCATATTTCAAGGGCGATGCCTGGAACATCAACTGGATGTCGAACAAGGCCGTCTCCAGCAATCCGAAGAAGGATATCGACGCTTACGGCGCGTGGGTTGCGGCCGGCAAACCTGCTGACCTGACCGATCCGGAAGAGGATGATCCGGTCTGGCTCTACAACCCGGTGACCACATGGGATACCAGCGCTGCGTGGGCATATACTTATCCGCTCGGCACTGCTACCATCAATCTGCCGGCTGACCTGCCGGACGGCACCTACACGATCGACCTCTACAAGGGCGATTACATGAACTCCAACTCGATCTTCGACACCGACTATGTCAGAAATGACGACGGCGTCATCATCGAGCCGAAGACCCTGATCTACAAGCCGACCCGCACCACTTACTCGATCTCCGGTTCCAAGGGCGCCGTTGATTTCGAGATCAAGCCGCTGGTCATCAAGGTCGGCGAAGGCGGTCCGGTTGAGACCACAGAGCCCGACACCACTACCACCTCTTCTTCTTCTTCTTCCTCTTCGAGCAAGTCTGATGTGACGCCCGGCGACGGCATCCTCTATCAGTTCGTGAAGGACGGCGCTGCCTGGTCCGATAAGGTTCAGGTCGCTGCCGGCGAAAAGGTGAAGCTCAACCTGACGGTTTCCAATGACCCCGGCACCGCTGGTGCTCAGCTGTACTTCAACTTCGACGAGAGACTGACGCTTGCGAAGAGAGCAAACTCCGGCAACGCATACGAAGGCTCGTTCGAGTGGAACGCTGACGACCGCGCACTGGTCTGGACCTGCACAGAGGGTCATGACCAGAAGGCGAAGGACGGCTCCGTCATCTACTCCTTCACTGTGACCGTTCCGGCAGATGCGAAGGACGGCGATGCCTTTACGGTTGGCCTGAACACCAAGAACCTGCCTGACGGCAAGGACAACAGCGTCCGTCCGCAGGGTGCGGTTTCTGAGGTTCCGGATCACAAGTTCACGCTGCAGGACATCCAGCTGGTTGTCGGCGTTACGCCCGATACCACTGAGCCTGGCACGACCACGACTGTGACCGATCCGACCACCACTTCTTCTTCCAGCACCACGAGCGACACGACCACTTCTTCTTCCAGCTCCACCACTGAGACCACGACGACTGTCGGCGAAGCAGTCTGGGGCGATGTCAACTGCAACGGCACTGTCAGCATCGCTGATGTCGTTCTGCTGAACAAGTACCTGGCCGGCGGCGCAACGCCGACCGCACAGGGTCTGGTCAACGCGGATGTCACGCACGACAATACGCCGGATGCACAGGATGCTGTCAAGATCAAGGCGTATCTCGCACTGCTGATCGAGGCGGGCGACCTCGCAAAGGCTGGCAACTACACTGCGAAATAATCCGCAGTTACACACGCAAAACACAATGGCTTAATGTGCGCGGGGGACAGCCACCCCTGCGCACATTATCCGGAAAGGGAATAAAATGAAGAGATTCATTTCTGCATTGTCTTCCCTCTGCCTTGCTGCTACCGCTGTGTTTTCCGCGTTTCCGGCGACAGCCGTTGCTGCGGACACAGTTTCTGCAAAGCTTTCCGCGAAAGCGGATGCGGCAGAGGGTACAGTAGTTTAT
>JAFPQL010000116.1 GCA_017414145.1 Oscillospiraceae bacterium
AGCGGGCCGGGAATCTGGGACGCGTCATTTGCCGTTGTCAGGAACAGCACGCGGCTCAGGTCAAACGGTATTTCGAGATAATGGTCGCGGAAGGCGTGGTTCTGCGCGCTGTCGAGCACTTCGAGCAGCGCCGCCGCCGGATCGCCCTTGAAATCGCCGGAGAGCTTGTCGATCTCATCCAGCAGAATCAGCGGGTTCATCGAGCCGGCCTGCCGCACGGCCTCCATGATCCGGCCGGGCATCGCCGCGACATAGGTTTTGCGGTGTCCGCGGATCTCCGCCTCGTCCCGCACGCCGCCGAGCGACACGCGGACATACTTTCTGCCGAGCGCCTTGGCAACCGACTGCGCCACTGAGGTTTTGCCGACGCCGGGAGGTCCCACCAGACAGATGATCTGTCCCGTCAGCTCCGGCTGAAGCACATGGACGCTCATCGACTCCAGCACGCGCTCCTTGACACGCTTCAGGCCGTAATGCTCGCGGTCGAGCAAAGCAGCCGCCTTTGTGATATCGCCCTTTTCCTTTGTATAGGTCCCCCACGGCAGCGCCAGCACGGTGTCGAGGTAATTGGAGATGACATACGCCTCCTGCGACCCCGCGGGCATCCGCGTGAGCTGATTTGCCTCTTTCAGCAGCTTCTCCCGCACCTCCTCCGAGAGCGGCAGCGCACGGATTTTATCCGCGTAGAACTGCTGATCGTTTCCGGCGCCGGGGCCTTCGCCCAGCTCCTCCGAGATGATCTGCATCTGCTCGCGCAGGAACATCTCCCGCTGATTTGCCTCAGCGCGGGACATGATCTTGTCGGTCAGCTCCTGCTCCGCCGACAGCACCTCATTCCGGTGCGCGAGGGCGGCAACCAGCAGGTTCATCCGCTCGGTGAGGGTGTTCGCCTCCAGAATTGCCTGCCGTTCGTGGTAATCAAAGTCGCTGTTCGACCATGCCGCCTCAAAGAGCGTCCGCGGCTTCTCGGTCGAGATCAGCATATCAATATATTCCGCCGGATAGCGGTGCATGAGGTTGCAGTGCCGCAGCAGCACCGACCGCAGCAGATTAAACGCCGCCGTCTCCTCTGCCGGTGTCGCGGGATCCTCCGCGTAATTTGCCATGCGGCGCATGGACGCCGTCCAGCAGCCGGTTTTGCGGGAGAGCACAGGCCGGATGATCTGTACGCGGTTCCGGCAGATGACCAGCACACGCATTGTGCCGCGTCCGCGCATCACCTGCTGAATTTCCGCCATCACACCGACTGTATAGAGGTCCTGCTCGGCGGGTCTGACAATCGACTGATCGCGCTGAGCGGTCAGCAAAATCCTGCGGTCCGATTCCACGGCGAGCTCGACCGCCTTCTGCGACTCCTCCCGTCCGACCTCAAAATCCAGTGCAAGATTCGGATACGGCACCACGCCGCGCAGCGCGACCAGCGGCAGCCGTTCCGCTTTGCGTGCGGTCTTTTTCACTTCGTCTACACGATCTTTTTCCTGCATTGTTCTATCCAATCTACCCTGCGCGGTCTCGCTGTGACCTCCGGAAAGCGTGCGCAGCCGCCCCGGAGGATGGGAATGGCAGCGGATGCACCGCCGCCGGTTCTGTTGCCATTATACCGGATTCTTCTGAAAAAATCAAGTGGAAAATATGTGTCCCGCCGGAAAATCATGTGACAGGATGTTCACAGACAGATGCCTCATCTGAAAAGAAAACGGGCGGGGACAGCATCCGGATGCTGTGACCCCGCTCCGTTCCGGATTAAAACTCAGGCTTATGCGCCGCGCCGAACCTCTGTGCCGGATGCACTCAGCAGAATCGGCGGGGTGTTGTTCCGCACGCAGTCCGCCGTGACCAGCACCTTCCGGACATCCTCCTGAGAGGGTGCGTCGAACATCGTCTGCATCAGCACATTCTCCAGAATGGCGCGCAGACCGCGGGCGCCGGTATTCTGTGCAATGGCGCGTGCCGCGATTTCCCGCAGCGCGTCCGGCTCGATGTCCAGCGAGATGCTGTCATACGAAAACAGCTTTTCGTACTGCTTCATCAGTGCGTTCTTCGGCTCGGTGAGGATGCGGATCAGCGAATCCTCGTCCATTTCGTCCAGCGTGGTAATGATCGGCAGTCTGCCGACCAGCTCCGGCACGAGTCCGAATTTGACCAGATCCTGCGGGATGACCTGCCGGAAGATATTTTCGGTTTTCTCCTTCTTTGAGCGCACCTGCGCCCCGAAGCCCAGCGCGGAGGTCTGTGTGCGCTGGATGATATGGCGCTCCAGTCCGTCAAAGGCGCCGCCGCAGATGAACAGAATGTTCTTGGTGTCGATCAGAATCTGCTCCTGCTGCGGGTGTTTTCTGCCGCCCTGCGGGGGAACGCTGGAGACAGTGCCCTCGATGATCTTCAGCAGAGACTGCTGCACGCCCTCGCCGCTGACATCGCGGGTGAGGGAGGTGTTTTCGGACTTGCGGGCGATTTTGTCGATTTCGTCAATGTAAATGATGCCGCGCTCCGCCGCGGGAATGTCGAAGTCCGCCGCCTGAATCAGACGCAGCAGCACATTCTCGACATCGTCGCCGACATAGCCCGCCTCGGTGATCGTGGTCGCGTCCGCAATGGCGAACGGCACATCGAGGATCTTGGCGAGCGTCTGTGCAAGATAGGTCTTGCCGACGCCGGTCGGCCCCAGCAGCAGCACATTGCTCTTTTGCAGCTCGACATCGTCATCCTTGCGGGAATCCGCGGAGAGGATGCGCTTGTAGTGGTTATAGACAGAGACGGAGAGCGCGATTTTCGCGTGCTCCTGCCCGATGACATATTCATCGAGCACCTTTTTGATCTGTGCGGGCTTGAGCAGCTGCGGCGCGGCGTGTGCCGAACGGTTCTTTCCGTTCTGTCTGCCGCGCGGCTGGAACATCGGATCGGTGCCGTGAATCAGCTCATAGCAATAGCTGACGCACTCCTCACAGATGCAGGAATCACCCGCGGAAAACAGGTTCTGCACCTCATGCTCGGTCTTGCCGCAGAAGCTGCACGCTCTCGGATGTTTGGTTTCGGGCATATTGTATCCTTTCTTTCTGTCCGGACCGCGTTTTGCCGTCCGGTATGGCAGCAAAGCCTGTGAATCAGCGCTTGGTGACGACCTTGTCGATCAGGCCGTACGCCAGAGCCTCCTGTGCTGTCATGAAATAATCACGCTCGACATCGCGTTCGATCTCGCTCAGCTCCTTGCCGGTATTCTCCGCGAGAATGCGGTTCAGATTGCCCTTGGTACGGAGCAGATTGTCCGTCCGGATCTTGATGTCGGTCGCCTGACCGGAGAGTCCGCCGCCCATAATCAGCGGCTGGTGAATCATGATTTCGCTGTTCGGGAGCGCGAGGCGCTTGCCCTTTGTGCCGGAAGACAGCAGCAGCGCGCCCATCGAGGCGGCAAGTCCGATGCAGATGGTCTGCACATCGCACTTGATATACTGCATGGTGTCGTAGATTGCCATGCCGGCCGTCACGGAGCCGCCGGGGCTGTTGATATAGAGGAAAATGTCCTTCTCCGGATCCTGACTTTCGAGGAACAGGAGCTGCGCGACGACAAGGCTTGCCGTCACATCGTTGACATCTTCGGACAGCATGATGATGCGGTCATTGAGCAGGCGGGAGAAAATATCATATGCCCGCTCGCCGCGGTTCGTCTGTTCAATTAC
>JAFPQL010000117.1 GCA_017414145.1 Oscillospiraceae bacterium
CCGGACACAAGCGGCTCTATCATTATACCGGATTTTCCGGTATTTGTCAAGTATCGTCAGAAACGCCGCCTGAGAAATTCAGACGGCGCTCTGTTTAATTTTTGTGAATTCTGCCGATTACTGTTCAAATTCCGTTTTGGAAACGGTGCCGGCGAGATATTGCAGCAGCCTTGCGATGTCATCCGCATCCAGGATGTCATTGCCCGTACACTCGGCATTGACCTTGCCCTGCGGCGTCATGACCGCGCCCGTGTCCTCCGCGACATAGCGCGCCAGCAGCACGGCATCGGAGATCGCCACCCTGCCGTCGCAGTCGGTGTCGCCGCGCAGCAGCGCAGGGGCGTCGCCGGCTGAAGTGCTCGTCTGCTCCGTCGAAGTCGTGTCATCCGGCTCAGTCTGCACCGGCAGATCGGGGTCATAGCTGTCCCAGTCCGGCAGCTCGTCGAGCGTGATGCAGTAATCGCTCTGATAAATCTTCTTCAGCTCGGCGTGATCGTTCAGCTCGGTCAGATAGCGCTGGTACCACGGGCAGAAATACAGCCACGCCGCACGGTCGTTCACCAGATTGTCCAGTGACGGAATCGTGTCGTTCTCGCTCATGACGACCATCTTCTGACCCTTTGTCTGCGCCACCATCGAGTAGAAGGTCGCAGAAATCGCGCTGGGATTCGGCTCACTGTTGTTGATTGCGTTGTACTTGTCGCAGCCGATGAAATCGACATACTTGTCGCCCGGATACCAGTCGAGCGCATACGCGGAAGTGGAGCCCGTCCAGATCCAGAGCAGATTGTTCAGCCCGTATTCATTCGTCAGCTTGTCCCACATATAGCGGTAGAGCTTCTTGCAGGGCTCTGCGCCCTCCGCGCCCCACCAGAACCACGCGCCCTCCGCCTCGTGCAGCGGACGGAACAGAATCGGCACCTTCGCGTCACGCGCCTTGCCGAGCTGTTCGGCGAGCAGTGCCAGATCGGCGTCGATCTTCTCATGCTCCCATGTGCCCTCGGTCACGGCCTTTGTAATGCTGAAATTCGTGTACGGCGAATTGCCCGTGCTCTCGACATAGAATGCGGCGTCCGTGCTGTTTTTGCCGTTCGTCGGGACATTCCAGTGATAGGTGACGGTCGGGATGCCGCCCTTTTCCTTGTACCACGCCACGGCGCGCTCCGGCGCATCGTCAAAGTACGGCTGCGTGGTGTTATAAAAGAGAAAGTCGATGCCGCGGATGGCGGGCTGCTCGCCCGTCAGCTCCTCAAGGAATGTAAACTCCGCTTCATTGTCCTCAAAATAATGGATCGGCTTGCCCTGCGATTCATAGGCGTTCTTGTTGTAGCAGTGGGAGCCGCAGTATTCCTGCTGTCCGGAGAGGATGTGCTTGCCGTAGACGCTCCGCAGATAGTGGTAGAGCTTCTTCGCCTCCGTGCTGGCGTTGGGATTGCACGGCAGCTCTGCGGGCTTCAGATCGGTCAGATAAGAGGGCGCCGGCGAAAGCATGAAATAGTCCAGAAATGTGTAGCCCCAGTAGCTCTTGACCGAGATCGTGTTCTTTCCCTTGTTCAGATGCACATATCCGGCCTGAAGCTCCGTCCAGCCGTCGCGGGCGTTAAAGGGAAACATCACCTCGCCCTGACTTTCGCCGTTGACCAGCAGATACTGCGTCTTGTTCGGATTATCCGGCGTGCCGAAGCACTGGATATAGCAGATGCCGAGCGCGTAATAGCCGTCCTCGGCGACCTCCGCGTCCACCGTGACCATTGCTTCCTTGCGGTCGATGTAGACATAGCTGTCGCCCGACCAGCCGGTCATGTCGCAGACCTCGCCGAAGCCGTCCTCGTCAATCCGTTCCCATGTGATCGGCGCACGCTCCTCGCAGTCGGTCAGCCTGCCGCTCTCACATTCGATTTTCAGTGTCTCCGCGCCCGCGGAAACGGGGATGCTCTGCCCTGCCGTCAGCAAAACTGCCGCGGCTGCGCAGACTGCGCCCATACGCTTCTGTTTCATGGTAGTCCTCCTGTGCCCGCTTTCGCGGGTCTGTCTCTGTTTGTTGATTCGGGTTTATCTGTTTCCGGCATCCGCCGGGGAAACACGGATTCAGCGCGCCGCGCCGTCCTGCTCCAGTGCCGCGATCATGTCGATGCGCCGCTGATGCCGTCCGCCCTCAAAGCCGGTGTCGAGGAAGGCGCGCAGGATCTCGGCGGCAAGCCCCGGTCCGACCACTCTTGCGCCCATGCAGAGCACATTCGCGTCATTGTGCAGGCGGGTGAATTTCGCGCTGTAGGTCTCGGAGCAGACCGCTGCCCGGATGCCCTTCATCTTGTTCGCGGTCATGCACATTCCGATGCCCGTACCGCAGAGCAGGATGCCGGTGTCCGCATCGCCGCTCTGAATCATGCGGCAGACCTTCTGTGCAATCACCGGATAATCGCTCGGCGCCTCGTCGGTGCCGCAGTCCTCGTAATCGTAGCCGTTTTCGTCCAGATAATCCATGACAATGCGGCGCAGATCCGCTGCCGCATGGTCGCTTCCAAGTGCAATCATAGCATCCTCCTGTCCGGCATTCCGCCGGTGTCATGTCTGCGCCGGAGCCGCTCCGGCCGCGCTGCCTCTATTATATCAGATGCCGGCGGAAAAATCAAGGGGAAAAGGCCGATCCGTCAGCATCACGGCAGAATCGGACAGTCCGTTCAGTACCGTCCGCCCGCGAATACCGAAAACGCATCCCACTCGATGTTTGCGAGCTTTGCGGCGGCCTTCTTCGTTGTCTCGCGGCTGCCGAACGACGAAAACCGGATCCAGCCCTCGCCGCCCGCACCGAATCCCGCACCGGGCGCGGACACGATGCCGTAACGGGAAAGCAGGCTGTCGAAGCAGTCCCACGAGCGCATCCCGTTCGGGCATTCCATCCAGACATAGGGCGCGTGCTCGCCGCCGGTCGAAAACACGCCGCTTTTGCGCAGCGCACTGCGGATCAGACCGGCGTTTTCCATGTAGCAGGAGACATCCCCGCAGACCTGCCGCTGTCCGGCCGCCGAAAAGACCGCCGCCGCACCGCGCTGCACGATGTACGATGTGCCGTTGTACTTTGTGGACTGCCTGCGCCGCCAGAGCCGCTGCAGCGACTGCCCGTCCTGCGTCAGCGCGCCCGGCACCACGACCCAGCTGCACCGGACGCCCGTAAAGCCTGCCATTTTCGAGAAGGAGCTGACCTCGATCGCGCAGGTCTCCGCGCCGGCGATCTCGTAGATGCTCCGCGGCAGCGCCGCACTGCGGATATAGGCCTCGTAGGCGGCATCGTAAATGATGCAGGCGCCCTTTTTGTGGGCATATTCCACCCAGCGGCGGAGCTGTGCGCGGGAATAGACCGCGCCGGTCGGATTGTTCGGCGAGCAGAGGTAGACAAGGTCGGCGTCGATGCGGTCATCCGGCATCGGGAGAAAGCCGTTTTCGCGGCTGCCGCGGGAAAACAGGATCCTGCGCCCCGCCATGACGCTGGTGTCGTAAAAGACCGGATAGACCGGGTCGGGCAACAGCACCGTACATTCCGGCAGAAACAGGTCGCAGAGATTGGACAGGTCGCTCTTGGCGCCGTCCCCGATGAAAATATCGTCGGCATCCACGCGGACGCCGTGCTGCCGGTAATAGCCGGAAACCGCCTCGCGCAGGAACGGCTCGCCCTCTGCGGCGCCGTAGCCGTGGAAGGTCTCCGCGTGCTGCATTTCGCGGGACGCCGCCGCCATTGCCTCGCAGACAGCGGGCGCCAGCGGTCTTGTGACATCGTTGATGCCGAGGCTCAGAATCTCCCGCTCCGGATGCTCCGCCTGAAAATTCCGCACGCGCAGGGCAATCTCCGAAAACAGATAGTTCTGCTCCAGCCGGATGCAGTTCGGATTGAGCTGCATGATGTTTCCTCCCCTCTCTCCCGGATTCCGCTGTAATACAGGTCTTTTATATCATATCACAATTCCGCGGGAATGTAAAGCCTTTCCGTTTGTGCGGCATTTCCGGCGGAGTTACTGCGCAGAAAAGCTGCTATATTCTCCCTTGACAGCGCACCTTCAAAATGCTATAATGAACTTATAAAACGGAGCATTTGTATATGCTTCTATGCTTCCGATGAAAACCGGAAAGGATGATATTTCATGAAGAACTCGCGAACATTTTTCGGCAGACTGCTGCAGGGCGCCGCGGTAACTGCCCTGAGCGCCGTGCTGTTTTCCGCGCTTCCCGTGCTGAAGGCGGATGCCGCAGCGGGCAAGGTCACGCTGTCTGCAGACGGCACACTGACGCTCTCCGGCGAAGTCACCAAAGAGCAGATCTGGGCATACCGGGAA
>JAFPQL010000118.1 GCA_017414145.1 Oscillospiraceae bacterium
CCATTGCATGTGCATCGTCCGGCTTTTCGGAAACGCCGAGCAGCACAATGCCGTCCAGATACTTGTCGCTGACCTTGAGCGTGAGAATCTTTTTGCCGTTTTCCTCGCGGATGGTACCGGTCATTTCCGGCGCGGTCTTGTCAATGACAAGGGAGCTTTCCGTGAACTGCGGGTGCTCCGCCGCATCGCCGTAATCAATATAGCCGAGCATGCCGCCGTAATATTCGCCGTCCTCCAGCGTGCGCAGATCGGCTGCGGAGGGCAGCAGGATGCCGCCGGCTGCCTTGCCGCACGGCTGCGACTGCGAGCCTTCGATCAGTACCTTGCCGCTGCCGTCCATGACGCATGCGCCGGAAATCATTGCATTGCGCTGTACGCCCGCCTGCACGCCGAACATATCCGCGATGCCGTCCATATTCGGGGAAAGGAAGATCGTCTGATCCTCCGGCGTGAGCGCTGCCATTTCCTCCTCCGTTGCATATTCCATCAGCAGCGAAATCGGGTTCTGCGTCGGTGCGAGCAGATCGGTAAGATCGGAGGAGGGTGCGAGTGCTGCTTCATATTCCGCAAGCTGTTCCGGCGTCAGACGCGCCTTGATTTCATTGCAGATTTCCGAAATCCGGAAGAGCGATGCGCCGGCGGAGAGCGTTGCGCCGCCGATGCCGTACATCAGGCTGTTCTCTCCCGTGAAGATGGAGACAGCCGTCCAGTCGCCGTAGAAGCCGAGCATCGGAATGGAGATATCACAGCAGTTCTTTGCGCCGCCGAGCAGCAGATAGCCCTCCACGAAGAAGCCTGCGATGAACTTTTCTTTGAGCGCGGCGGTCTGCTTTGCGTCCAGCTTGACGGTAATCTTCTCGGTTCTGGTTTCGCCCGCCTTGACGGTCTTTACGCCGTCGAGCACCGCGTCCGCGGTCAGTTTCTGCTGTCCCTCGATGATGTCAATGTTCATGTTTTCGTCAGACTGCAATGCATCGGTGGTCAGGCAGAGCTTTGCGTTCTCAAAAGTGACGTCCTCCTTGCCGATATTGGTCAGCGTGACTTCAAAGGTGAACGTATCACCGAGCTGGTCAAAGAGGTTGATTTTCGTTTCGCCCTCCTTGCCGGTCAGCAGAACGGTGTCGCTGAGGGCGTTGTCCAGAGAAATCAGACCTGCGCCCTGCCGTCTCGGCGTGACGTACATATCATCCTTCTGATAGGGGACAGCGGAGGTCATGAGCAGATTGCGGATATATTTCATCCGCTCGGAGCTCGTCAGCTTGCAGCCCTGTGCTTCAAGATACTGGTTGAATACGGCAACGCAGCCCGCCACATACGGAGAGGACATGGAGGTTCCGCTCATCAGGCTTGCCTTGCCCTCATATGCCGCAGATTCGACGCTGCCGCCGATGCCCATGATGTCCGGACGGAGCACAAGCGAATTCTGCACGCCCCAGCTGGAATAGCTGCTGACGTCAGTCGGCTTTTCAAAGGATGCGAAGGATTCTGCATCATTGCGGAAGCGGATGACCTTTTTTTCTGCTTCCAGCAGCAGCTTGCCGTCCTCCTGTGAGACCATGCCGACGGGGGCATATTCCTCAAAATCGCCTTCCTTCATCAGCGGCTCAATGCTTTCCGCTGTGTTGTTGATAATCAGAACGCCGAGCGCACCGGCAGCGCGGGCAGACGAGAGGATTTCATTAAAATGGTTGCCGCGGTTCACAACGGCAATCTTGCCCGCTGCGTCAATTCCCATGTAATCCAGCTCGCCGCCGCCGCCGCAGAATACATACTCGTATTCGCCGGTTTCGTTCTGCTCGAAGCATTCATCGAGGAACAGCGGGGACATATCCGTATCAATCATGCCGGAGAAGCGGATGTTCTTATCACCGACCACAAGCGTTTTTGTGCGGACGGTGAGCGTGTTGTCCGCAGAGG
>JAFPQL010000119.1 GCA_017414145.1 Oscillospiraceae bacterium
ATCGGTGAGCTCGATGTCCTCTACATGACCCGCATCCAGCGGGAGCGCTTCGCCTCTGAGGCGGAATATCTCGCGCAGAAGGACACCTACTGCCTCACACCGGAGAAAATGTCTCACGCAAAGGCAGACCTCGCCGTGCTGCATCCGCTGCCGCGTGTCGATGAAATCGCGGTGTCCGTCGATGCAGACCCGCGTGCGCTGTACTTCCGGCAGGCAAAGTACGGAATGTATGTGCGCATGGCACTCATCATGAAGCTGCTTGAAAGCGAAGAACATCTGCCGGTGCTGCACGGCACGGACGATCCGTCCCTGCGCTGTGTCAATCCGCGCTGCATCACCGCAAAGGAACACTATCTGCCGCAGAAATTCCTCTGCCAGCACGGCCGAACGGTCTGTGAATACTGCGAGGAACGCGCACTGACGCGATAACGGATACGGAGACTGCTATGACCGATTTTACAAAGAGAAGCACATATTTCTACGAGCTGCCGCCGGAGCGGATTGCGCAGACGCCCGTCGAACCGCGGACAGCGTCCCGGCTGCTCTGCATGGACCGGCAGACCGGCGCACTTGCCCACCGGCATTTTTATGAGCTGGGTGAGCTGCTGCGGGAGGGCGACCTGCTCGTCATGAACGATTCCCGCGTGATTCCGGCACGGCTGTACGGCGTGCGCGAGGACACCGGATCCCCGATCGAGTTTCTGCTTTTAAAACCCACCGCCGAGAAGGTCTGGGAGATCATCTGCAAGCCGGCAAAGAAGGCGAAGCCCGGCGTGCGCTTCCGGTTCTCCGACCGGCTGACCGCCGAGGTGCTGGGCAGCACGGAGGACGGCGGGCGTCTGGTGCGCTTTGACTGCGAGGGCAGCATCTACGCCGTGCTGGACGAAATCGGGCAGATGCCCCTGCCGCCCTACATCACCGAGAAGCTCAGAGACAAGGAGCGCTATCAGACCGTCTACGCGAGAGAACGCGGCTCCTCTGCCGCCCCGACCGCCGGTCTGCACTTTACCCCGGAGCTGCTCGAAGCACTGAAGGCACAGGGCGTGGACGAGGCGTTTGTCACGCTTCATGTCGGGCTCGGCACCTTCCGTCCCGTCAAGGAGGACGACATCACAAAGCACCATATGCACATCGAGCATTACATGATCCCGGAGGAAACCGCGGAGAAAATCCGCCGCACAAAGGCTGCGGGCGGGCGCGTCATCGCCGTCGGGACAACCTCTCTGCGCACGCTGGAGGGCGCTGCCGCCGCACACGGCGAAGTCTGCGCCTGCGAGGGCGACACCGGCATTTTCATCTATCCGCCGTATGATTTCAGGGTCATCGACGGGCTGATTACAAACTTTCACCTGCCCGAATCGACGCTGATTATGCTCGTCGCGGCGTTTGCGGGATACGAACACACCATGAACGCCTATCAGACCGCCGTCAGAGAGCAGTACCGCTTCTTCTCGTTCGGCGACGCAATGGCAATTCTATAACCGCAGGGCGGATTGCCGCCGCGAAAATTCATCTACAGGGAGATACCGTATTATGCAGCAGGAGCTGAGAAAAACAAAGATCGTATGCACCGTCGGTCCGGCAACGGACAGGGAGGAGGTGCTGCGTCAGATGATGCAGTCGGGCATGAATGTTGCCCGCTTCAACTTCTCACACGCGGACTACGAAAAGGACAGGCAGCGCTTTGACATGATCGTGAAGCTACGTGAGGAGCTGGGACTGCCCGTGGCGACCATGCTCGACACAAAGGGCCCCGAAGTGCGCCTGCGCACCTTTCCGGACGGCCCCGTTGAGATTTCCGACGGCGACACCTATACGCTGACGACCAGAGATGTCCCGTGTGACGGCAAAATCGGCAGCGTCAGCTATGCGCGCCTTGCAAAGGATGTCAAGCCCGGCGACACGGTCATGATCAACGACGGACTGGTCGAGCTGCGCATCGAGCATGTCACCGCGACGGACATTGAGTGCCGCGTCATCCACGGCGGCACGCTCTCGAATCACAAGTCCTGCAATTTCCCCGATGTCCACCTCTCGATGCCGTATCTCTCCGACGCGGACATGGAGGATCTGGAATTCGGCGCGAAGCTGGGCTTTGACTTCATCGCGGCGAGCTTTGCGAGAACGGGTGCGGATATCCGCTATCTGCGGAAATTCACGCAGAGCCTGGGCTGGTACGGCGTGCGCATCATCGCAAAGATCGAGAACCGCGAGGGCGTCAGCAACATCGACGAGATTCTTGAGGCGGCGGACGGCATCATGGTTGCCCGCGGCGACATGGGTGTTGAGATTCCGTTTGAGCAGATTCCGGCGATTCAGAAGAAGCTGATCCGCAAAGGCTATGAGGCGGGCAAGCAGGTCATCACGGCGACGCAGATGCTGGAGAGCATGGTCACACACGCGCGTCCGACCAGAGCGGAGATCACCGATGTTGCGAACGCGATTTACGACGGCACGAGTGCGATTATGACCTCCGGCGAGACGGCTGCGGGTCAGCATCCGGTGGAGACGGTCCGGACGATGGCGCGGATTGCGCTGACGACGGAAGCGAGCATTGACTACAAGGCGGAATTCATGGCGCGGGTCGGAGACAAGGGGACGGTTGCGGATGCGATTGCGCACGCGACGGTGACGACGGCGCACGATCTGGACGCGAGTGCGATCATCACGGTGACGAAGGGCGGCGAGACGGCGCGGCTGATCTCGAAGTACCGGCCGATGTTCCCGATTGTATCCTGCACGACGGAGCCGATGGTACAGCGGCAGATGAATCTCTCGTGGGGAGTACATCCGCTGGTCATCAGCGAGGAGACGAACACGGACGCGCTGTTCCGGCACGCAGTTGCTGCGGCGTGTGACGCGGGATACACGGAGCCGGGGGATATTGCGGTCATTACGGCGGGAGTTCCGCTGGGGGTATCGGGCACGACGAATCTGCTGAAGGTAGAGGTTGTGGAGTAACAGGCGTGGAGCCGGCAGCGCCCTGCCGCCAATGCGGAATGCGAAATGCGGAATGCGAAATGAAAAGTGCGGAGTGAGGCGTTTTTGCGCGGAGCCCGCGCCGGGCCGGCAGTGCCGGCAGCCAACTCCTAAAGCTCCCCGCAAGCCCGAATTAAAATTTCGGTCAAGCCTTTTCAAAGGCTTGCGTGTTCTTAGGGCAGAGCCCTGAGTCGCCGCCCGCAGGCGGCGAAACTCCCCCCGCATAAGAAGAGCTCGGCGGGCTTGGGGCTCCCAGTTTGCCGAAGGCAAACTGAGCGATTTCGCTTTGCGAAATCTGGGCGATAGAGATCCCCATTCTAAAATCGCATCCGCGAAGCGGATACCTTATTTTACAGAAACCGGCGCTGCCAGTGATTACATGGCGGCGCCGGTGTTTTTTGTATGGTTCTATCGTGGCGAAGTTTGGTTGTGTCCCGATTCCGCCCGCGGCGGGCTTCAAAAGTTCCCCGCGGGGCCGGCAGTGCCGGCAGCCAACTTCTAAAGTGCTCTGCGGGGCAAACCAGAGTATGAGGGCGCACCCCAAA
>JAFPQL010000120.1 GCA_017414145.1 Oscillospiraceae bacterium
GCCGCAGTCTCTGCCGCCTTCACCGCAGACGCCGCCGCATGGACAACCGGTGCTGCCGCAGTCTCTGCCGCCTTTACAGCCGAAGCCGCCGCATTCACCGCAGGTGCTGCCGGCTTAGCGGCAGGCGCGGACTTCGCCGGCTCATTCTTCTTCGGCTTGACCGGCTCGTCGCGGTCTTCCTTCTCGTCGTAATCGCCCTCAAGGAAGCCGACACGGCTCATCTGCTTCTCCGGAATCCGCTTCAGCGGGGAATATACAAATTTCGGACAGTGGTAACCCGCATCGACAAGACCCTTCTTGGCACACAGCACTTTGTCGCCGTCCTTGGCGCGCTTACCGGACTCGCAGTATTCACATTTCGGCTCAATCGCCTTGCCGAAATACTTGCCGCCCTTGGAAAAAACATCAAACAGTCCCATATCGGTCACCTCACCACGAATTTACTCACAGCACAAGAAACTGTGCGCATTGCCCATATATTTTCTCCATTATATCACATTTTATTGGATTTGTCTAGTCCTTTTTCCGGAAATTTTGCCGGTGAAGAACCGTTCCGGCGGATCACTCCGCCTGAAGCGGAACGGCTTTGCCTGCGGTTGCGTCCAGCAGCGTCTGCGGGCTGAGGAAAATCTGCGTGCCGAGTCTCCCGCCGCTGACGATGATTTCATCATACTGCATCGCCGTCTCGTCGAGAAAGACCGGATAGTCCTTCTTCATCCCGATTGCCGTACAGCCGCCGCGGATATAGCCGGTCACCGCAAGAATCTCCTTGACCGGAAGCAGCGCCACCGATTTTTCGCCGGCTGCCGCCGCGGCCTTTTTGAGATTCATCTCCGCGGTTCCCTGCACCACAAAGGCGTAATGCCCGCCGCTTTTGCCGACGCACATCAGCGTCTTGAAGGTGCGCGCCGGGTCCTGACCGAGCATCTGCGCGATCTGTACCGCATCGGTGAATTCGCCGCACTCGTAGAAATTCAGGCGGTGCGGGAGCTTCTTCTGCTCCAGAATCCGCATCGCGTTGGTCTTCTGCTGCTTTGCCATGTTCCGTCCTTTCAGCCGGAAATACTGCCGGACAGAACATCCGGCAGCAATTTCCTATGGAATATCAGTCGTTCTTCAGCTCCGAAGCGGCATCCGCGGCTGCGCCTGCAGCGTCAGAGGCCGTGTCCTTTGCGGCGTCAACCGCATCAGAGGCCGCATCCTTTACCGTGTCAACCGCGCCGGAGACTGTGTCCTTTGCAGCGTCAACTGCATCAGAAGCCGCATTCTTTACCGTGTCAACCGCGCCGGAGGCTGCGTCCTTTGCTGCGTCTACAGTACCGGAAACGGCGTTCGCGGCAGAGCCTGCTGCGTCAGAAGCGGTTGTCCTGACGGACTGCACCGCTGCGGCTGCCGTCGCGGCCGGATCCGCAGACTTGATGTTGATAAACGGGAAACCGGTTTCCGGTATGCCCTTGTCTATGAAACAGATGACCATGATGGTCAGGAACAGCAGCATGACCAGCACATACCCGAACCGCAGATTCACCGTCACATAGGACTTGATATCCTTGTCATTCAGGCCGTAGTACGGGCGGAAGGTTGCGGACAGCAGGAACATACAGGCCGCACTGCACGCAGACAGGATGCCCGCCGTCTTGCTCTTTTTGCCGCGGTACAGCACCACCAGTGCCGCAACTGCACAGCCGAATGCGCCCAGCGCAAAGACATTCGGCTTCGCGCTGCTGTCCTTGTCGCTTCTCTCATTGAGCAGCTCGTCATCGCCGCTGCCCAGCGTGGTCATCAGTTCAAATCCGTTATACGATTCAGAAAGCACCTTTCCGCTGCCGGCACATGACACCGTCACGAACGGCAGGAAGAAGCAAAGCAGCGTCAGCACGATGCCGAGCTTTGCCCATGAACGCTTTGACAGTCCGGCGATTGCCTTCCCCGCACCGCCGCCTGAGACAGCAGCCGCTGCCGGTGCATCCGCCGTCTGCTGTGTACCGCAGTCCGGACAGAAGACCGAACCGTCCGGCAGTTCTTTTCCGCATTGTTTGCAAAACATGATAAAATACCTCCTCTGATTTTTCCTTGTTTTCTTATGCAAAGACCGTTTCCGGTCCGATTGCCGCAGACTACGGATTTTCTGTATCCAGGAAGCAGCAGACTGCCGCCGCCGCGAAGAATACAACCGCCAGAATCAGGCCGTATTTCACATCCACCGAGATCATCGCGGACAGGTCTGACATCTTGGACGAACCAAACAGCGAATTGCCGCCCGAACTGTTGCTCAGATCCAGAGAATTCAGATCATAGTAGGAACGGAAGCTCGCGCCCAGCACGACCAGCAGCACACCGCTGACGGCAGATATCACACCGGAAATCCGGCTGCGCTTTCCAAGCAGCAGCAGAACCAGCGCGCCGATGCCGAGTGCAAAGGACGCAATCGCATAGATATTCGGTTTGGCGTCGCCCTCCTTCTCGGAGACCGTTTCGTCCTCGCTGCTGTCGTCCGAGTCGCCTTCCATCGAGGTCATGAGCTGGAAGCCCGTATAATCCTTTGAAAATACGGTCGTTCCCTCCGAGCTGCACGACACAGCCATAAACGGCAGGAAGAAGCAGACCAGCGCCAGCGCCAGTGCAATTTTGGCGATCAGCCGCCTGGAAATCCCCGTGATGCCGCTTCTGGATGCAGCAAGGGTCATGTCGTTCTGCATTCCGCCGCAGAGCGGGCAGAAATCTGCGCCGTCCGGAATCTGTTGTCCGCAGTGTTTGCAATACATAATAGAGTCCCTCCTTTGATGATGTGTACATGATATGCAAAGACCGCTGCCGGTCTGATTGCCGTCATCTGCTTTCTCTGTCTGTAGGGGGTAATTTAATCGTATTCATCCGGCGGACGGTCGCGGAAGCAGAAAACCGCGCCCGCCGTAAAGCCCGCTGCCGCCAGCCAGATGCCGAAGCGTACCCGCACCGTGATCGTCCGCAGCAGGGTATCCGTCTTTTCGGGGTAATACGCCCGTACCGGACTGCCCGGACTGTAAAGCAGCAGGAAAAACAGTGCCAGCAGCACCAGACAGACCGCGCTGCCAACTGCCAGACCGCCGGCTGCCCGTGCGCGCTTGCCGAGAAACAGCAGCAGAACGGCAATCAGCCCCATGCCGAACGCCAGAATCGAAAAGACATTCGGCAGACGCTCCGCCGCTTTTATAATCGGGTTCTCGTCCTCCCGTTCCGTCTGAAAGCCGCTGCTGCCGAGCCGCATCATCTCAAAGCCGTTCATGCTCTGCGCGTAAACGGTCTTGTCGTCGCGGTTGCTGTGACAGGACACCGTAATGAACGGCAGGAAAAAGCAGGCCAGCGCGGTAATCAGCAGGATTTTCGCCCATGTCCGCCGCGGCAGGCTGCGGAGTGTGACGGGCTCCTCAGCTGCGGGGGCCGGTTCCGCACCGCCGAGCTGCGATGCGCCGCAGAACGGGCAGTTGAGCGCCAGATCGGGAATCTCCTTGCCGCAGTGAATGCAGTACATCCGTCGTCCCTCCGTTTTCAGATTCTTCTGTTATTCCGTCAGGCGCGGGATTCTTGCCGCGCAGTCCCTGCGAATTGCCTCCGCGTCAATGCCGCCCGGATATGCGCCGTTTTCGTAGAGGATTCTGCCCGCGCACATCGTCAGTCTGACATTCATGCGGTCACCCGACAGCACCAGACTCTCCGGAATATGATGCGCCGGCTGGAGATTCGCAGCCTTCATGTCAATGACGATGAGATCTGCCTGCTTGCCCTCCGCGAGCACATCACAGTCGTTCAGACCCATGGCGCGTGCGGAGCCGACCGTCGCCGCCCTGAGCAGCTCAGCAGCCGGAAGCGCCGCCGCGTCGTTCCGGCGGAGCTTTTGCAGCACGGCGCCGAGATACATCTCGCGGAACGGATCCAGCGCGTTGTTGGAGGCCGCGCCGTCCGTGCCGAGCGCGAGATTCACGCCCTCCTCCGCGCATTCGCAGAGCGGTGCGATGCCGCTTGCGAGCTTCGCGTTCGAGCAGGGGCAGGAGACAAACCACAGACCGTTTCTGCGGAACACCGCACGGTCCTGTTCGTCAAACCAGACGCCGTGGAAGCCGCCGCCGCCGTACTCCCAGAGCCCGATCGACTCAAAATACTGCGCGGGAGAGGCGCCGTGTCTGGCAATGCACTCCTCATGCTCCTTCTTCGTCTCGCTGATATGCGTGAACACAGGCTCCTTTTCCGCCTGTGCGAGCGCCGCGACGCCGCGGTGCAGGCTCTCGTCGCTGGTGTACTCCGCGTGGAAGCCGAGCCGGTAGCTGACCAGCGGGCTGTAATGCCGGAACTTCCGGAACTGGTCGTTCAGGCGGTCCACATCCTTTGCGGTGCCGTTGATGCTGCCGCAGAACAGCAGCCGCATTCCCGCCTCGCTGAAGGCACTCGCCGTCGCTTCGGGATGAAAATACATATCAAAGGCAGCCGTCGTGCCGGATGCCAGATATTCGAGAATGGCCAGACGGTCAAAGGCGTAGACATCGTCCGGCGTCAGGCGGTCCTCATAGGGAAAGACCTTCTCAAAGAGCCATGTCTGAAGCGGCACATCCTCCGCAAAGGAGCGCAGGAAGGTCATCGCGGAATGCGTGTGCGCATTCTTGAAGCTGGGCATCAGCAGATCGCCGTCCAGATCAATCTCCCGTTCAAAGGCCGGCAGCTCGTCAGGCGTTTCGCCGATGTACCGGATGACCGTGCCGTCCGTCCAGAGCTCGCCGCGCCGGATCTCCGTTCCGCCGTCCATTGTCATGATATTTGCGTTGTAAAACCGAATCATAAATTGCTTCTCCTTCATGGATCACATCGTGACCTGCTGATTGACGACCTCCAGCATGGCAGCCGCTCCGCAGCGGATCTCCTCCAGCTGCTGCGTCACATCCTCATATTCCATGCGGGAGAGCGAAAGCATATAATCGCCCATGCGGGCATTGGTCACGCGCAGATCGTATAGCTGCCGGCGGAACGCCGCAAGGCACTGTTCCGCATAATATTCATTCGTCAGGCGGTCAGACTGCAAAAAGCAAAGCTCGTTATACATGATCTTCAGCTTCATGTAAATGACCTGCCGGATGGTCTGAAAGAACGGGTCCTGCCGGAAATCCGGCTGCATGGACGCCAGCCGCTGCCGCTGCTCCTGATAGGATGCCAGCACGGCGGACAGCGCTTCCCGTTCTCTGCAGATGACCGCCGGAAGGGGCGCTCCGGTCACACTGCTCAGAAGCGGAATCAGCTCCCGCAGGATGCCCGGCGCCTGCACGGCGGGCGGTTCCTCATTCTCCAGCCGGACCGATTTCAGCGAAACCCTGCGGCCGGAGTCGGAATAATAAATCTGGTACCGAAGCTCCGGCTTTTTCCGGGACTTTGCCGTCTCCGGAAAATGCTGTTCCTCCCATTGAAGCAGCGCCTCGGTCATTCCTTCCACATCATAGGCGGGATCGTCAGTGCATTCCGCTTCCTGCTTGCCGCGCCCGAACAATCGTTTCCAAAAAGACATTGTATTTTCCCTGCCGTCACTGCACCGTCATCTGCTCCGGCTCCGGAACGCGCTGTCCGGACGGAAGCTGTTCTCCCGCAAGCGCCGCCTGCACGGTCTGCACGGCAATGCCGACAGATTCGCGCTCCGCCGTCAGATCAACCGTCTGCGACTGCATCAGCGCCTGCATATAATTGCCCATATGCTGCATCAGCGTTCTGCCGCTCTCCAGCAGCGTCTCCATGCGGATAAACTGCGGGTCGGCATAGGCCGGATCGGCAATGCGGTCAAACTGAAACAGCCTGATCGCGCCGAGATACTGCTCCATTGTGGATAAAAAGGTCTGCCGGATCTGGTTCAGCAGCGCGTCGTCCCGCAGATTCTTCGGGAGCTGCTTTCTGCCCGCCATGCGTTCGCGGTAAATCGCGGCAACGGCTGCCGCTTCGTCCGTCAAACCCTTGACCCGCGCCGTATCCGCACCCAGCGCAAAGAGGCTGCCGGATTCCGAGCGGTAGGTCAGCTGTTTTTTCCTGCCGTCGCCGGACTGCCTGACCAGATGCTCGCCGTTCCAGCGCTCGATTGCGCGCAGCGCCGCCTCGTCCTTGCGGGCGGTCTTTTCCCTGATCCACGGCACCAGCTTTTTCAGCCCGACCAGTGCGGCGGCAATCACCGCGTAAATGATCCAGTCCATCGTGCATTTCTCCTTTTGCAGTCACAGTGCAGAGCAGGCTGCCGGCATCGCGGTGCAGCGGATTTTCTCCGGCCCGTCATGCCGTCCGGCGCGTTTACGCTTTGCCGATCTCCTCGATCGTCCGGCGCACGAGCGTCTCAAACTGCGGTGCGGCCTTGTCGGCGGCCTCCTTGACCTCCTCGTGGGAGAGCGGATGCGGCGAGATGCCCGCTGCCAGATTGCTGATGCAGGACACGCCGCAGATTTCCATACCGCAGTGCCGTGCCGCGATTGCTTCGATTGCCGTACTCATGCCGACCGCGTCCGCGCCGAGCATCCGGAACATCCGGATTTCCGCGGGGGATTCGTATGCGGGGCCTGCCGTCTGGACATACACGCCCTCTTTCAGCGGAATGTCCTCATTGACCGCGATTTTGCGGATGATTTTTTGCAGACGCGGGCTGTAGACCGCGCTCATATCCGGGAACCGCACGCCCAGCTCATCGAGATTCTCCCCGCGCAGCGGCGACGGGACAAAGCTCGAAATCTGATCGGTGATGAGCATGAAGTCGCCCGCCTTCATCCCCGGCTGAATGCCGCCCGCCGCGTTCGTCAGAAAGAGAATTTCCGCGCCGAGCGCTCTGAGCAGTCTGAGCGGCAGCACCGCCTCCTGCGGGGTATAGCCCTCGTACATATGGACTCTGCCCTGCATGGCTGCCACCGGCACACCTGCGCAGGTTCCGAACACAAAGCGCCCGTTGTGTCCCGCGACCGTCGAGACGGGGAAATTCGGGATCTCACGATAATCGAGCGTCTGTTTGACATCGAGCGTTTCGGCAAAGCCGCCGAGTCCCGAGCCGAGCACCAGCGCGACCTTCGGGCGGAAGCTGACGCGCTCCTTCACAAATTGCACACAGCCCTGAAGCTGTTCTTTGACTGTCATACTGTTGACCTCCCTGCGTTCCGGATTATTCTGCCGGCGCATCCGGATGCTCCGGACCGTCAGCCGGCTTCGGCGCACCGAGCGCCGCGGAGAGCCGTGCAAAGCCCTCCTGCTGAAGCTGCATATCGGTATCCTGCAGCGCGTTGATCTGCCGGAAGCCGTCCGCGACCGCCTTGCCGAGCAGCGCGGCATGATGCGCGGTCAGCTCGGTCTGTGCGGCGGAAATCTCCTGCACCGACTGCGTCAGCTCCGAAAGCTGCCGCAGCAGCTCTGCATAGTTTGCGTCCGGCGCGGCGGTCTGCGCCTGCGCTTTCAGTGTGCGTTCCAGCCTTGCGATGCCGTCCGTCAGCACGACGGACTGCGCCGTCAGTGCCTTCGTCATCATCTCAAAGGAATCATTCAGCTTTTTGCGGAAAAACGCCGAGTAATTCTCGTACTTTTCCGCCTGCTTCTGCTGATTTGCCAACACAAGATCCAGCTTTGCGCTGATTGCGTCCAGCTCCGGCGTACCCATTGCGGAAGACCTCCTTCAGATATAGTCAGTCAAGCAGGATCATGCTTCTCCGTAGAGATAGATTCTCTGCTCCTTTGTCAGCTCGTCAATCGTAATGCCCATGCTTTCGAGCTTGCGGCGTGCGACCGCCTCATCGACCGTGCGCGGGACATTGTTCAGCATCGTACTGACCGTGCCGCGGTTCTTCACCAGCCACTCGGCAGACAGCGCCTGAATCGCAAAGCTCATGTCCATGATCTCCGCCGGATGTCCGTCACCCGCCGCGAGATTCACAAGGCGACCCTCCGCGATGACATAGACCGTCACGCCGTTCGGGAGCGTATAGCCCGTGATGTTGTTTCTCGCCGGGAAGGACCTGACCGCCAGTGCGCGCAGACCCGCCATATCGACCTCGACATCGAAGTGACCGGCGTTGCAGAGGATCGCGCCCTCGTGCATATTGAGAAAGCTCTTTTCGGTGATGACATGGCTGCAGCCGGTGACCGTGACGAAGAAATCACCGATCTTCGCGGCGTCCTCCATTTTCATGACCGTGAAGCCGTCCATGACCGCCTCGATCGCCTTGATCGGATCGACCTCGGTGACGATGACCTTTGCGCCCAGACCCTTTGCGCGCATGGCCGTGCCCTTGCCGCACCAGCCGTAGCCGGCGACCACAACGGTCTTGCCCGCGACGATCAGGTTCGTCGTGCGGTTGATGCCGTCCCAGACGGACTGACCGGTGCCGTAGCGGTTGTCAAAGAGATGCTTGCAGTCCGCGTCGTTGACGAGCATCATCGGGAATTTCAGCGCGCCGGCGGCGTTCATGGCCTTCAGGCGCAGGATGCCGGTCGTCGTCTCCTCGCAGCCGCCGATGACATTCGGCAGAAGCTCCGGATACTGCTCATGAATCAGCGTGACCAGATCGCCGCCGTCGTCGATGATGAAATGCGGCTTCGCCTCAATGACCTTTCTGGTATGCGCTTCGTACTCCTCCGCCGTGGTGCCGTGCCAGGCGTAGACATTCAGGCCGCCGTGAACCAGCGCCGCCGCAACATCGTCCTGCGTGGAGAGCGGGTTGGAGCCGGTGATATACATCTCCGCGCCGCCCGCCGCCATGACGCGGCAGAGATAGGCAGTCTTTGCCTCCAGATGAATCGAGAGCGCGATGCGCTTGCCCGCAAAGGGCTTCGTGCGGGAGAATTCCTCCTCAATGCTGCGCAGCAGCGGCATATTGCCCTTGACCCACGCGATCTTCTGCTCGCCGCTTTCCCACAGCTCCGGATAACGGATTTCACTCATATTAACACAGTCCTTTCTGAATGAATGGTTAGATTTGTATTAGTATACACCTTATTCTACCATATTTCATGCAAAAATGCAAGAGAATTGCAGGATTTTCCCGCGCATTCCGTCAAAATGCCGCAAAACGCAGGATTTTTGCCGTTCAGACACCGCCGCTGCGGAAACATCCGCACGGAACCTCTTGACGAAACGGTAATTTTGTAGTAGAATATATAAGGATCAGAGCGCACATTCTATAGTAAGCGTGCGCGGTTCACATTTTATCACATAATCCGGAGGTTAATCAAAATGGATTTCATCGTCGAAACATCCGCCCGCCATGTCCATGTGACGGAGGAAACCCTTGCAATTCTGTTCGGTGAGGGGCATCAGCTCACGAAGAAGAAGGATCTGTCCCAGCCCGGACAGTTTGCCTGTGAGGAGCGCATTGATGTCGTCGGCCCGAAGAAGACCCTGACCGGCGTCTCCATCCTGGGACCGGTCCGTCCGGAGGATCAGGTGGAGCTCTCCGCAACCGACGCCCGTTCGATCGGCATCGCGGCACCCGTGCGCGAGTCCGGTGAGCTGGCAGGCACGCCCGGCTGCAAGCTGGTCGGCCCCTGCGGTGAGGTCGAGATTGACCACGGCGTCATTGTCGCAAAGCGCCATATCCACATGACCCCTGAGGATGCTGCCGCATTCGGCGTCAAGGACAAGCAGATCGTCTGGGTGAAGATCAGCACGCCGGAGCGCTCCGCGATTCTCGGCGATGTGGTCGTGCGTGTTTCGACCAAATATGCCCTCGCCATGCACATTGACACGGACGAGGCAAACGCCGTCCTCGGCAGCCGCGACCAGCGCGGCGAGATCGTCGAGATCGGCTGAAATCGGAGCTGACCGTCTGTCTGCGGAGATGCTGCCGGCGGAAGCGCGGCAAAGGCATCCCTGCGGGCAGCGGTTTTTCTGTCAAGAAATGAGGTAACATCCATGAACGGCAATCACAGCGATTCCCTGCTCGCCGCCAGAAACCTGACCATGCTCACAGACTTCTACGAGCTGACCATGGCAAACGGCTATCTCGAAAACGGGCTCGGAAATGTCTCCGCCTGCTTTGACCTGTTTTTCCGCAAGGTACCCGATCAGGGCGGCTACGCGGTCATGGCGGGACTGGAACAGGCAATCGAATATCTGAAGAATCTGCACTTTACCGAGGCGGATATTCAGTATCTGCGCGAGAAGCAGATTTTCTCCGAGGCGTTTCTCAGCTATCTGGCAGGGTTTACATTCTGCTGCGATGTCTGGGCGATTCCGGAGGGCACGCCGATCTTCCCGAACGAGCCGCTGATGACCGTCCGCGGGCCGGCGATTCAGGCGCAGTTTGTTGAGACGATGCTGCTGCTCACGGTCAATCACCAGTCGCTCATTGCAACCAAGGCAAGCCGCATTGTCCGCGCAGCAGACGGCCGTCCGGTCATGGAGTTCGGCTCCAGACGCGCACAGGGCAGCGACGGCGCCCTCTACGGCGCAAGAGCCGCATACATCGCAGGTGCGGCAGGCACGGCCTGTGCCATCTGCGACCGCGAATTCGGCATTCCCGCCCTCGGCACAATGGCGCACAGCTGGGTGCAGCTCTTCCCGACCGAGCTGGAGGCGTTCCGCGCCTACGCAAAGGTCTATCCCGATGCCTGCACGCTGCTCGTGGACACCTACCATGTGCTGAAATCCGGCGTGCCGAACGCCATCACCGTTTTCAGGGAGCTGAAGGCCGCGGGACATATCCCGCAGGGCATCCGCATCGACAGCGGCGACATCGCCTATCTGTCGAAAAAGGCGCGCATCATGCTCGACGAAGCCGGACTGCCGGAGGTCAAAATCGTCGCGTCGAATTCCCTCGACGAATACCTGATCCGCGATCTGCTCGTGCAGGGCGCGAAGATCGACAGCTTCGGCGTCGGGGAGCGGCTGGTCACCTCGCGGTCTGAGCCCGTGTTCGGCGGCGTCTACAAGCTGGCGGCTGCGGGTTCCGCTGCCGCGCCCGATGTCCTCACCCCGAAGATCAAGCTCTCCGAAAATGCCGCAAAAATCACAAATCCGGGCTTCAAAACCCCGTGGCGGCTCTTTGACTGCGAGACCGGCATGGCCATTGCCGATGTCATCACACTCGCGGACGAGGTGATCGACGACACGAAGCCGTATGTCATCTTCGATCCCGAATTCACCTACAAGCGCAAGACCCTGACGAATTTCCGCGCCAAACGGCTTCAGGTTCAGGTCTTTGACAAGGGACGCTGCGTCTATGACTGCCCGCCCCTTTCCGAAGTGCGCGCCTACTGTGCCGAACAGCTCGATACGATCTGGGACGAGGTCCGGCGCTTTGAAAATCCGCACGCCTATTATGTGGATCTCTCCGAGCCGCTCTGGAAATTAAAGCGCGAGCTGCTCGACAAATATTTCGCTGACTGAACAAAGAGGAAGGGTGTCCCCCGATGAACGATCCGCTCTCCCGCATCCACATGGGCCCCGCGCCCTGCGCCGCCGATCTGACAGACGGCAGCGAGCGCGGCGAATATGTGCCGCAGGACTATATCCTTGACCGCCTCGGCAGACCGATGCGCTCGATCAACCTGATGTACTGCTATTACCCGCTGGACGAGGGGTTCCCCGCCCGCGCCAGAGACGCCTTTGCCGACCGCAAGATCGGCTTTCAGTGGGATTATCCCTATGACGACTATTTCCCCTATACCGGCGGGCTGCACGGCACCAGAGACGGCGCCGTCTTTCAGCAGATGGCCGATATCCGCGCACACGGGCAGGATGTCACCCTGACGCTCACGCTCGACCCGCGTCTGACGGACGATCATCTCGCCGCGATCGGCGCGGATCTGCGTCCCTTCGGCAGAGTGATGCTCCGGCTCAATCACGAGGCGACCGGAAACTGGTTTGCCTTCACAAAGCGCGCCTCCTATGAGGAGATTGCGGCGTTCTTTGTCCGGGCGGGGAATATCATCCGCGAACACGCCCCGAATGTGCAGACCGTCATCTGCATCGGCGGCATCGAGGATCCGGCATCGGACGAGATCGTCATGGAGCGCGAATTCGCGCAGACCGTTCCTGCCGCCGACATCTGGTCGGTAGACAAATATCTCGCCCTGCACTGGGGCTGGCCCTATGACACGGCCGTGCCGGGCGGCAAATCGCATAAGCGCGACAGCGTGGACGAAATCTACGATCTGACGAAGCGCTCCTTCCGCCGCTTTACGGAATTAAACGGCGGACAGTCAAAACCGATGGTCATGAGCGAATTCAACGCGGACGGCGATGTCACCGGACCGTATGACCAGTGCGTCATGGCGGACCGCTTCTTCCGGCTGCTGAAAAGCGACCCGGAGCACTGGCTCACCGGCATCAATTTCTACCAGTTCCGCGACCGCGGCAGACTGGGGCTGGAGACCGAGAGCCCGAACAATCCGTCCGTCGGCATCGCGCAGCCGATTCTGCGCACCTTCCGCGACTGGATCTTTGACCCGCTCTTTTATCCGGTCATGACGGACTGCGGCAGCGCCGCGCTGCCCGCAATGCTCCGCTGGGGCAGTGCCGAGGATGCCGAAGGTCTTGCGCTGACGCTGCATTTCGACGGCAATCCGCACTTCTGCGAGCTGCAGTTTGACGGCGACCGCAACAACTATATGCTGGAGCTGAACGGAAAATGGTTCTGCAAGGCGCCGGATACGCAGTTTGTCGATCTGATGCCCGCCTTCTACGAAAAGCCGCTCCGCACCGGCTGTGACCTGACGCTCCGGCTCTTTGCGCCGCCTGCGGACGGCAAAAACGATCTTTCCCGCCCCGACGGGCTGATGAACAGCTATACCACCGTCACGGCGCTGCCGCGCATCCGCATCGCGTATGCGCCTGTTGAGGCCGACCGTGATTAAGGTGCTATGGGTCACCGATCTGGACGGCACGCTGCTGATGCCGGATGTGACCGTATCAGACCGCACACGGGCGCTGCTGACCCCGCTGCTGAAGGCAGGGCTGCCGCTGACTGCCGCTACGGCGCGGACGAGCTTTTCCGTCATGCCGATTCTGGCGGGGCTCCCCTTTTCCCTCCCGCTGATTCTCCAGAACGGCGCAGTCCTGCACGATCCCGTCTCCGGGCGTGTGAAGGAGGCGGCCGTCATCGGGGCGGCGGCGTTTGAAAGGGTCACGGAGCTGGTCGCCGCACACGGCTTCAACGGCTTTGTCTTCTGCGAGGATGCGGGACAGATCGTCTGCTGCTACACAGAGCTGACGACCCCGCATATGCAGCAGTATTATGCAGAACGGCGGATCAAATATGCCAAGCCCTTCCGTCAGGTGCCTTCTCTGGCGGGACTGGCAGGGCAGAATCCCGTCTTTCTGTCGCTGCACGCCGAAAAGGCGGTGCTCGATCCGCTGCGGGAGGCGCTCGGCGAAGTTTCCGGCATCTCCGCCGCGTATTACCGCGATGTCTACGAGCCGGAAATCTGGTATCTGGAAATTTCCGCGGAGGACGCAAGCAAATATCACGGCATTCAGCGGCTCAGGGCAATGACCGGCGCGGAGACCGTCGTCGGCTTCGGCGACAATCTCAACGATCTGCCGCTGTTTGCCGCGTGTGACTGTAAAATTGCAGTCGGAAACGCCGCACCGGAGCTGAAGGCGAAGGCCGATCTGGTCATCGGCTGCAATACGGAGGATGCCGTCGCGGAATACCTCGCGGCAAAATTCCCGCTCACGGAGGATTATCTGCCATGAATCGAAAACGGATCATTCTGACGGCGGCGCTGTGTCTGCTGTCCTCTGCCGTGACCGGCACGGCGGTCTGGTTCCGGATGCCGCGGCGAACCGTCACGGTGCCGGGCAACACCGACGGCGCATGGAAGGACGGCTACAACGAGGGCTATTCACAGGGCAAGGCATACGGCGAAAGCGAGGTCGCAAACCGCATCGCGCCGGAGGTCATCGCCGGCGAAAGCGCGCCGTCCGAGGAATTCGGAAAGGCATTCTGGCGGCTCGGCTGGCAGAAGGGCTACGCCGAGGGCGCCGCATTGCAGCAAACGCCGGAAACCGCCGCAATCACCGTCGGAGGCAGCTTCACCGCAGAGGTGCTCTCCAAAACAGACAGCGGCGGGCTCGTTCTCCGGCTCTGCGCCGCCGGCGCGCCCTTTGATGCGCCGTTTTTCTTCCGGACGGACGCCGCGCTCAGCGCGCAGACCGAAGCCGGAAAGGCATATACCTTTACCGTCCCCGCACAGACACGCCCCGCAGTCCCCGCAGACTGGCTCAAGGCCGGTTCGGACGAGGTGGACTGCCGGATCCTGTTCAGCGCCGCGCAGCCCGCTGCCGACGCCGTGCGCGAGGCGGATGAAACCGAAACAGAACCGATGCCCGCCGGTACGCCGTCCTGTCAGCTCACCGGCAGACGCATCGCAGAATCATAATGCAGAAGAAAGGAAACGGAGGGTTCATTTTGAGCAAAAAAGGGATTGCACTGACCGCCGCACTCTGTGCCGCAACAGGAATTCTGTCCGGCTGCGTGCTGTTCGCCATGGGCAGAACACGCGGATTCGCCGCTGCCGAGAGCAGCATTGCGGCGGAGACAACCACGACGGAATCCACCACAACAACCGAAGCGACCACCACAGAGGAAACCACCGAAGCGACCACCACGACCACTACGGAGGCAACCCTTCCGCCGATGAACGACAAGGACACCTCCGCGGTCGTGCAGCGAAGCTACAAGACCGGATACAACGAGGGCTACACGGCAGGTCTCCGCGAGGGTGCCGAGGCACAGATCCGGATCTATGAGGGACAGGGCATCACTCCGCCCGCACCGCAGCCCCAGCAGCAGACCGCCGCAAAGCGCACGGTCAGCGTCTCCGGCAGCTTCACCGTCACCGTCCGCGCCCTGATTCCGGACTATCTGACGGACAGCACCACGCCGCGTGCCGCCGTGGTCACGCTCTATCAGGGCGAACCGGTCGTGCTGCGTCTGAATGACACCGTATGCAGCCGGCTGACCGTCGGACAGAGCTATACCTTCCTTGTGACCGAGCAGAGCGTCTCGATGGAGACCTCCCTGCTCAATTCCGACGGCTCGGTCAGCCGTGATGCACTCACAAAGCGCAGCTTCCACCTCTCCAACTTCCGTGCCGCCACGGAGGAGGAGTTCGGTCTGAACTGCTGGCGCGTCAAATATCAATAAATCGCAAAGGAGAACGGAAATGAAAAAACTGATGCTTGGCAATGAAGCATTTGCAAGGGGCCTTTATGAGGCCGGCTGCCGGTTTGCGTCGAGCTATCCGGGTACGCCGTCCACTGAAATCACGGAAGCCGTTGCAAAATACGACGAGGTCTACGCAGAGTGGGCGCCGAATGAAAAGGTCGCGGTGGAATCCGCGCTGGGCGCTTCCTTTGCGGGCGCCAGAGCCTTCGCCGCCATGAAGCATGTCGGCCTGAATGTCGCGGCAGACCCGCTCTACACCGCATCCTATACCGGTGTCAACGGCGGTCTGGTCATCGCCGTCGCGGACGACCCCGGTATGCACTCCTCGCAGAACGAGCAGGATTCCCGCCATCACGCCATCGCCTCGAAGGTGCCGATGCTGGAGCCGTCTGATTCGCAGGAGTGCAAGGACTTCGCCATGCTCGCCTATGAGCTGTCCGAAGCATATGACACGCCCGTTCTGGTGCGCACGGCAACCAGAGTTGCCCACTCGCAGAGCGCCGTCGAGCAGCTCCCGCGCACCGAGCAGCCGCTGAAGCCCTATACAAAGCAGCCGGGCAAATATGTCATGGTGCCGGCAAATGCCAGAGGCAAGCATATCGTCGTCGAGGAGCGCACGAAAAAGCTCATCGCCTATGCCGAGACCGCCCCGATCAACAAGGTGGAGGACAACGGCTCAGACATCGGCGTCATCACCTGCGGCGCTTCCTACTGCTACGCAAAGGACGCGCTCGGCGACAAGGTCAATTATCTCAAGCTCGGCATGACGAATCCCCTGCCGGACAAGCTCTTCCTCGATTTTGCCGCAAAGTGCAAGACCGTTTACATCATTGAGGAGCTGGACGGCATTCTGGAGCAGCACGCAAAAGCGCTCGGCATCGCCTGCAAAGGCAAGGAGATCTTCGGCTGCATCGGCGAGCTGAATCAGGTCATCATCGCGGAAAAGCTGCTCGGCAGAACGCCGGATGTCACCCCGTATCCCGAAAGCCTGCCGGTCCGTCCGCCGGTCATGTGTGCCGGATGTCCGCACCGCGGCGTATTCTATACGCTCGCAAAGCACAGGATCACTGTTTCCGGCGACATCGGCTGCTACACGCTCGGCGCCGCAAAGCCGCTGGAATCCATTGACTGGACGGTCTGCATGGGCTCCTCCGTCTCCTGCCTGCACGGCTTCAACAAGGTGCTCGGCAAGGATTCGCAGAACAAGACCGTCGCGGTCATCGGCGACTCGACCTTCATGCACTCCGGACTCAATTCCCTCGTCAATGTCGCCTACAACGCCTCCAATTCGACGGTCATCATCCTCGACAACTCGATCACGGGCATGACCGGCCACCAGCAGAACCCGACAACCGGCAAGAACCTCAAGGGCGATCCGGCCGCGGCTGTCGATCTCGTCGCGCTCTGTCACGCAATCGGCATCAAGCGCGTCAGAGTCGCAGACCCGTATCATCTGGCAGAGATGGAGCAGGCGATCACCGAGGAGCTCGCGGTCGATGAGCCCTCTGTCATCATCTCCCGCCGTCCCTGCGCTCTGCTGAAATATGTCAAGCACAATCCGCCGCTGAAGGTCAGTACGGACAAGTGCAAGAGCTGCAAGATGTGCCTCAGACTCGGCTGCCCTGCCATTTCGATGAAGGACGGCAAGGCCTGCATCGACCACACCCAGTGCGTCGGCTGCGGCATCTGCGGCGAGCTCTGCAAATTCGGCGCAATCGGCTGAGCATCTTCCGTGATTCATCCACACATCACCGCATTCGTTTCAGTATAGGAGTCAGATATGGAACAACCTACACCTGTCAAACTAATCAACTGCCCGTACTGCGCCGTCAGAATGCAATACCGCGGCGCAAAGCGGATTCAGCTCGGCAAATGGGGCATTATTACGAAGCACTTGAGCAATTATGTGTCCGGCGCACTGTCCGTTCAGGTCTACGAATGCCCCAAGTGCGGTAAAATCGAGCTGTTCCGGATTCGTAAATAATCTTCTGTGAAGGAGCGTTCATGATGGAAACAAAATCGGTTATGATCGTCGGCGTCGGCGGACAGGGTTCTCTGCTCGCAAGCCGCATTCTCGGCAATGTTCTGCTTCAGCAGGGCTATGCCGTCAAGGTCAGTGAAGTACACGGCATGTCGCAGCGCGGCGGCTCTGTTGTCACTTATGTAAAATATGGTGATGCGGTATATTCTCCGGTCGTTGAAAAAGGCGAAGCAGATGTTATCATCTCCTTTGAATTGCTGGAAGCTGCCAGATGGGCGGTTTGTCTGAAAAAGGGCGGCAAGATCGTCACCTCAACGCAGACGCTCGATCCGATGCCCGTCATTACCGGTGCTGCTTCTTATCCGGAAGGC
>JAFPQL010000121.1 GCA_017414145.1 Oscillospiraceae bacterium
ACCGTGAACATCAGCAGCTCATACAGGTCGTTCGACAGCACATACCAGCAGATCGGCAGCACAATCGCGCAGATAATGGTCGCCAGCGCAATATACCGCGTCAGGAGCAGCGCTGCCAGCAGAATCGCCAGCGCGATCAGAAACAGCTTCCAGTCCAGACCGAGCGTCATACCCAGCAGCGACGCAAAGCCCTTTCCGCCGTTGAACTCCATCCAGAACGGGAACATATGCCCCGCGATGACCGAGATGCCGACTATGACTGCCAGATGCCGGCAGTCCGACGGCACCGGCAGATAAAACTTCGTCAGGAACACCGGAATAAACGCCTTCATGATGTCGGCGTACGCCGTCAGAACGCCTGCGCGTTTGCCCATCGTCACCAGCGCATTGGACGCGCCGGCGTTTCCGGAGCCCTTCGTCCGGATGTCAAAGCCCTTTCTGCGGGCGAGGATTGCGCCTGTATTGATACAGCCGATGAAATAACCGGCAATGATGCCGAACAGATACCAGATCCAACTCATTGATTTATATCCAGCAGCTCTGAGCCGCCGCTCCTTATACAGTGATTCGGGTGCGCGCCGAGGTGAATCGCACCAGCGGAGCGCATAAAGACATTCAGATCGCAGTCGATCAGCATGACGGACGCATCGCGCTCCAGACTGCCGACATCGACCGCCTTGTTTCCTTCGCAGCGAACTGCGAGCCTGCACGACCGCAGGCTGATATCCGGCGAACGGTCACCGGACCCGATGACAACCAGCTGCTGTCCCGTGAGCTGCGCGCTGACCGCGCTCTCCGTCAGGACGGCATTGCACCCGCCGTTCAGGGAACCGAGACAGGCGAGCGTCTTGCCGGACGCATCAAAGTTAAAGTCCGTCGTATTGCAGCGGATCTCCGGCGTACCGGCATATACGCCGACGCCCGCGCCGTTTGCAAGGGACAGATCAAAGTCCGCGGGACAGCCCGCGAAGTCCAGCTTCACCGCACCCTCCAGCGTGCCGATCGCAATGCCCTCCAGACCGCTCATCTGAATGAAAATCTTGGTGCCGGTCACGGAAATCGTCTGGTTCTTGCCGGTTCCCGCACCGATGCCGATTGCCTGATCGCCGTTGGAATTGATGGAGAGGACGCCGGCCAGATCAATGCGGATATCGCCGCAGGAGAAGTCCGCGTCGTTGCCGATCGCGTAGGATTTGATGTGGTTGATGCTCATGCTGAGATTGCCCCTGCCCGTCAGGTGCAGGGAGCTGCTCTCCGGCACCAGAATGCCGCCGTTGTCCATGCGGTTGTCGCCCTCAAAGACCAGCGTGACATCGCAGTTTCTGCCGATCTGGATCACGGGGAGCTGGTTTGCGGAGTTGATGAACACATCCCGGAGGACGATGCGGCAGGCCGTCCCGTCCTTGACCTTGATGAGAATGCCGGTCGCGGTGTTGAATTCGCCCAGCAGCTCCAGTTCACTCTGCGCAATGAACACATCGGTGTAGTTTTCGCGGTCGAGATCGACCAGCGAGACAGACTGCTCGCCCGCCGGCATGAAGGTCTTGCGGACAAGCTGCTTCGCCGCCGCCGCCGAGAGCTTGACGATCAGCTGCGAGAGCGTTTCGTCGATGGCCGTGATCGGGACCGCACTCGGTTTTGCGGTGAAATTGCCCTGCACGAGGTCGGCGCCGAAGCGGATGACCGCCCGCAGCTCATCCATCGTCTCAACGCCCTCTGCCAGCGCCATAAAGCCGTTCGCGTGGGCGAATTCGATGATGTTCGTGACGAAATGCTGCTTCTTCGGGTCCTCGTGGATGCTGGAAATCAGACTGCGGTCGATCTTGACATAATTCGGGGAATACCGCAGCAGATTCGTGATATTGGAATAGCCGGTGCCGTAGTCGTCAACGGCAATATCCATCTGATTGGCGGCGCAGCGCGCCTGAATCTGCATCAGCTCCTCGCCCTCGGTTTCCGCCTGCTCGGTGAATTCCACGACCAGACGCGGCAGCAGCTCGCCGTAGCGCTCGCGCAGCTTGGCAAAGTCGTTGTCCGAGATGAAATGGCCGGGGATGGAGTTGATGAAAATGCGCTTGCCACCGAATTCGGCTTCATGTGCGCGCATATGCTCCAGCACATTGTAGTAGGTCAGCCACTCGACCTCGTAGAGCCGGCCAGCGTCCGTTGCGTAGTGCAGCAGTGCCAGCGGCGGGATCGTGTTGTCGCCCCGTGTGCGCATCAGCGCCTCGTAGGCAAAGATGTGGCCGGTCTTGGTGCTGACAATCGGCTGGAAATGATAGGTCAGCAGATTTTCGCTGATGATGCGGTCCATTTCGGCGGGGTCGGCACGCTGAACGGCAATGCCCTCGACAAAATCGGTCTTTTCGGCTTCCTTCTGCGCAATGGCTTCGTTGAGCAGTGCCTCCGGCGAGATGCCGGCGGTGACCGGCGCCGAGACCTGCCCGACCGCGATTTCAATGCTGTAGCTCTTGCCGGAAACCTGATTATAGCTTTGCAGACGCTTGCGCAGGACATCCACCAGCGCGTCCGCGGTATCGGTCCGCAGCTCGGAAGTGAAGAACGCCAGCAGGAATTCATCGCCGCCGATGCGCGCCGCCGTGATGTCGCTGTCGATGCAGTCAGAGATCGCGTTGGCGAGACTCAGCAGTGCCTGATCGCCCTCGGAATGCCCGAAGATGCTGTTGATCTGCCGGAGCTTTCTCAGGCCGATGACCATCATGACCAGCCGCTGCGGGTGATCCTCTGCCGCGATGCGCTCGTTGACGGCGCGGAGTGCGCCGTGGAGATTGAGCATACCGGTCAGCGGGTCGCGGATGCGC
>JAFPQL010000122.1 GCA_017414145.1 Oscillospiraceae bacterium
ATGCCGTCGGAGTAGCACACCTCAACGGCTGTCGACCATTTGAAATCTGGCGATTTCGGGTCCAGCGTCTTGTTCCACATGGTGAGGATGCGTCCTGCATGGCCACTAATATCCGCCGCCCGCGCCGAGGCGGTATCCCGCGCCGTCAAAGGCGAACATCGGCACGATGACAAGGGTTCTGCTGTCCGCCGTCAGAAGCCGGTCCGGTGACTGCGGCGGAACGGGGATGCGGTAGGCGCCGCTTTGCAGCTCGTCCTCCGCGTCCAGCCGGTAAAAGTGCATGGCTCTTGTCTGCGGGGTGCAGACCGGCAGTCCGAGCAGCCTGCCCGATGCAAGGCAGGCGCGGAGCAGCGCGCCCGTGCCGACCTCATGCGGCAGGGAGACATAGGCAAAGACCTTGTCTGCCGCCGCGAAGAGCGGATGTGCGCACACCGCCGCGGTAATTGCGGCATCTGCGGCCTCGCGTCCGGCAAAGGACATCTCCTTCCGCCGGCGGATCATCTCGGTGCGCAGCGCCTGCTTTTGCGCCCTGAGCACCTCGTCGTTCATCTGCAGTACACCATCTTTGCGGCGAGCGCATCGGCAGCTTCCTGTCCGTCCAGCTCGGCCACCAGCCGCAGACCGAAGTCCATTGCGGTGCCGGCGCCTCTCGATGTGATGAAATTGCCGGACACGCAGACCGGCTCGTCGCCGACCTCTGCGCCGGTGAGATGCGCCTCAAAGCCGGGGAAGCAGACTGCGCGGTGTCCCTTCAGCAGTCCGAGATCGCCGAAGACGGACGGTGCGGCACAGATTGCCGCCAGCTTTTTGCCGCTCTCGCAGCAGAAGTGAATTGCCTGCTGCACGGTGCTGCTCGCCGCGAGATTCCGCGTTCCCGGCATACCGCCCGGCAGAACGATCAGTTCGAGCGCGTCGTTCAGCACGGCGGCCTCCTCGGTCAGATCCGCCGTCACGGGGATGCCGTGCGAGCCGGTGACGGTCTTGCCGCCGATGCCGACGGTCATCACCTGATGTCCTGCTCTGCGCAGGCAGTCAATCGGCGTAATCGCTTCGGTTTCCTCAAAGCCGTCCGCGAGAAAAACATAGATCATGAAAGCTGCCTCCTTTGCAGTAACTGCATAATATATCATGTTATTATACCACGGAAACCCGATTCTTGTCAATCATTTCCGCAGATTTTCCGGCAGCGCCGCGGGGGATTGTTTTTTCAGACCCGATGTGGTATAATGTCAGGGAGGGCAGCCGTGCAGGACGGCCGGCTGCAAATTACCGCAAAAGGAGCAAACCGCCATGAAGACACTGATTGTTTATTACTCGCTGGAGGGCAATACCGCGTATGCCGCAAAGCTGATCGCAGAGGGAACCGGCGCCGATCTGCTGTGTCTCAATCCGGTCAAGGCATATCCCACCGGCAAGATCAGAAAGTTCATCTGGGGCGGCAAGAGCGCCATGATGTCGGAGACACCCGCGCTGCAGCCGTATGACTTCGACGGCAGCGCCTATGACCGCATCGTCTTCGGATTTCCGGTCTGGGCGAGCACGATCGCACCGCCGCTGCGCACCTTTATCCGCAGTCACGACCTGAAGGGCAAGCGCATCGCGGCCTTTGCCTGTCAGACGGCAGCCGGCGCAGACAAAGCCTTCGTGAAGCTGAAGGGCGAGCTCGGCACGGAGTCGCTGGAAGCAGAGCTGACGCTGCTGGACCCCAAGACCAAGCCGAATCCCGAAAACGAGCAGAAGATCAGAGCATTCTGCGCAAAGCTGAACGGCTGACCGCACGCCCGGCTTTGCCGGACACCCGCATCAAACACAAAAACGCAGCGCTTCCGAAAGAGAAGAGCTGCGTTTTTTTCTGTTCCGGCTCCTTCCGCGGCAGGGGCGGTTACAGCGCCGCCTGTCTGGGCAGAACCAATGCCGCCTTCGGAATGACGGTGTTTTCTGTGCGGAGAATCTGCGGCCGCTTGACAATCTCCATCAAGATGTCGTCTTCCGTCAGGCAGCTCACGGTGAAGCCGCACTTCTGATAGACGCAGATTGCGCGCGGATTGTCGCGGTATACGCGCAGGGAGACTTTGTTGAGGCCAAGCGTGTCAAAGCCATAGGAGATGATGCGGCTGACGGACTCGGTGCCAAAGCCCTGATCCTGCTTTTTCGCAGTGATTGCGATGCCAAGCTCTGCTGCGTTATCCTTGAGATTCCGCAGCTCGATGTTCCCGATGAACTCCCCGCTTCCGCGCTCGATCATCGAGAAAAACGGCGGTTTGTCTTCCACGATCGACTGAATGAACTCGCGTTCCTCCGAGATCGTGTAGCGTTCGGCGTTCCGCCGGATGAAGCGCGCCACGCGCTCCAGATCGTTGACCATTTCCAGATAGTCGTAGAGCAGTTCCTCTGTCATTCTGACAAAGTTGATCCGTTCGGATTCAAAGACCTTTTCCATTCCATTCAACTCCTTACATCAGCGTAACTGTGGTGCAGTAGACGGGTATCCGCCCGCGGCGGACGAGTTGAAATGGGGACACTGTCCCCGATCCCCCTTGACCGGCTGTGAATGACCTTTGCCCGTGCCGTTTGCAGCCAGTCGTTCGGTTCTCTTTTTTTCTTGTATTTTTTCTGTTTTGGCAAGACTGCACAGAGCCGTCAGTCAGGCTTTGTACGGTGCTGCCGTTTTATCCCCGGTTCCGGAGCGGTGTGCGGGCGTGCCGGATGAAGCGATAACAAGCGGGTCACCTCCTCTGACGCCTCCCGTTCGGAGCGCGTTTCATCCGTTTCAGATTGCAGCCCGGCGCGGTGCGCCGAAACAATTTGGGCAGGCAGAGGTGCGGAATCCTCCGCACAGGGTCAGATGACAGTCCGTCAGTCGTAAACGGGAGCATCCATGATCGTCGTCCGGCTTGCGGGCATCCGCACGACCGGCAGCCCGGAGAAGCCGTCCCCGACGGCGGCACAGTCCCTCAGCGTTCCGGTCTTGCTGTTTCCGGTATAGACCGCGTATTTCTTCTGTCCGCTGTTTTCATACCGGATAAAGCCGAATTTGCCGTTTTCGCTGTCAAAGCGGAAGCTGCCCGCGACAACCTTGTCCGCGATGACCGTCACCTGTCCGCTTTTGCGGTCATAGCGGCAGAGCTTCCGGTAGGAGCTGCTGAGGCTGTCATCCGCCGACTCATATTCCGTGAAATACAGTGTGCCGGCCTTCTCGTCTGTAAAGAACATCCCGATCTGATCGTCGGCATTTTCCGTAATTCTGGGTCCGTTGAGAAGCTCCGCAGTGAAGCGTCCGTCCTCTTCACGGAGCATCACAGGCTCCCCGCCGAGGAATCCCACCTGTCCGCCAATCAGCGGAAGCTGTTCCATCCGGACGGTGTCGGCATCTGTAATCTGTCCGGTGTAATACCGTTTGCTGTCCAGCATATGCCATGCCTGAAGCAGAATTCTTCCGCTTTCCTGCCTGACGCTGACGCTGAAAACGGTATCAAAATCGTCCGGAAGCCCCAGCAGTTCGATGTTCCGCCCCTTGAAGAACAGATGATGTTCCCTTGCAGCATCGGCTTCGCCGCTCTCGGGGCGTGCGTAATAAAACCAGCTTCCGTCTGTTGACGGGAAAAACATGGCATTCTGATTCAGATCGACACGGAATGACGCGTTCTCATCGGGTTTCAGATCCGGACCGTAATATGCCAGATCGTATGACTCATCAAAGCCCTCTGCCGCAGCGGTGTCCCGGGCATACAGGAAGCCGCCGTCCGGAAAGCCGAGCCACTGATGACTGATGCACTCTGTATCATTGCACACCACTTCATCCTGACAGGTCTGAAGGTCAAACCGGTGTACGGCTGTTCCGTAATAAAATGTCCGGCTCCATGTCATCTGTTCGCCGCGTCTCTGCAGCTCATCCGGGTCAAGGATTTCCGGCTCGACCGGATAATACTGAAGACCGTCCTGCATCATAACTCCGATCCGGCAGTCGCCCTGCTGCATGGTAATTCCGTATTCATCTGTCGGCAGGGTATCGGTCGCATAGGTCGTGGAATAGAACATATACCGCCTTTTCAGATACTGCGCTCCCTGTTCGGCGGAAAAGAACGACGCAATCGGCGAGGGCTGCTCATCATTCAGCCGGCGGCGGCCGCCGCTCGTCACATCCACCAGATCGAGATCCAGCAGCGTGGAGCTCCCGCTCAGATTGTTCAGAAGAACCGGCTCTTCCTCGCCCTCCTCCGTTTTCCGTTCGGTTGCGCAGAGGAACTTTCCATCCTGCTCCGTCGGGATTACTTCCCACGCTTCAAACGGCTCCATTCCCTTGCTCATGCCGAATACCGCGGGATCCTTCCAGACCGCATACTGCTCGCTGCCCAGATACAGCAGGACATACGAGCCGCTCGGACCCAGCAGCGTATAATTGTTGATCTTCGACTCGCCGAGGACAGGCTCCAGCATCGCAATTTCCGTGTAGTAATTGGTCAGCGGCCAGAGCACCTGCTCCGCGGCATCCTTTTTGGTCAGATTCAGACAGCAGGGGGTGAAATAGGTCGGCAGGCCGTCATCGGCGCTGTAGGAATCATCCGGCTCTGAACTGTCTTCGCTGCCGTCATATCCGTTCGCGTCATAGTAGATCTGTGCGCCGTCCCCTCCGTCCGTATAATACTTCGGATAAAAGATGCGGCTGCGGTCCTCGCTGAGCACCGTGTGCGCACAGAACAGTTCGCGGAAGTCCGAAAAGGAGTCGGGTGAATGCTCCAGCATCTTAATCGGCGCGCCGAGCTGATAGGTCGAACCGGTCTGCCCGTCATAAAAGCAGGGCTGTGCGCCGTCAAAGTACACCAGATCGAGCGTCGCCGCGGCATTCCGGTTCCGGAAATGCTGCCAGCCGTACCAGCCGCCTGCCGCGACGGCGAGCGCCGCCGTGACCGCAAGAATCCGCAGCCCGGTGCGGCGGGGCTTTGCGGGTGCTGCCGGCTCCGCATCCTCCGGCTCCTCAAAGAGCGCGTCCTCGTCATCCGTCAGCGCAGTGCGGACGGGAATTTTCGGAGCAAGTCTGGCTTCCCGGCGGCGGCGGGCATCCTCCCGCAGCGCCTCCTCGTTCCGGACCGCTTCTGCAAACGGGTCCGGAAACGCAGGATCGGCCAGCGGTGTGCCGCAGTCCCCGCAAACATCCGGCGTCATGCGGTATTCTCTGCCGCATTTTGGACAAATTGTCATCTTGTGTAAATCCTCCGAAAAATTCAGAATCTGTTGAAGCGTATTCAAATTCTATTATACATGGATTTTTCCATATTGTCAAGCGGAAAAATGCGGCATTTCAATCTGAATCTGCGAAAAAAATGCAAAAAAGCCTCTTGACAAATTCATATGAATGTGTTATCATATGAACAGAGAAACATATGAGCAATCGTTCATATGAATCAGAGGAGGAATCCGACATGACTGCAACCCAGAAACAGCGCTGCGAACACGCGGCGGACTGTGTGTACCGGGCAGAGGCGGAATGCGGCTGCGAACGGCACGATATCTACGACCCGATTCTCCGGCGCGTGCAGCAGGAGCTGCCGACCGACGAGCTGCTGGCAGATCTCGCAGACCTCTACCGGATTTTTGCCGACACAACCCGTGTCAAGATTCTGTTTTCCCTCTTTGAGTCCGAAATGTGTGTCTGCGCCATTGCGGAGCTGCTCGGCTTGACCCAGTCCGCGATCTCGCATCAGCTCAAGGTGCTCAAGGACGCCAATCTCGTCGCAAACCGGCGGGAGGGCAAGACGATTTATTATTTTCTCGCGGACGATCATGTGCGTTCGCTCATCATGCAGGGCTTTGAGCATCTGCTGGAGCGCTGGGACAATACCGGAGAGGAGGCACAGCCGTGAAAAAGCGTTTTTGCATTGAGAATCTCGACTGCGCGAACTGCGCCGCAAAGGTTGAGCGCGGTCTGACAGAGGTCGAAGGCGTACAGTCGGTATCCGTGCAGTTTGTGCAGATGCGTATGGTGCTGGAGGCCGCCGACGCGGATTTTGACCGCGTATTTGCTGCCGTGCAGAAGCGGGCGCAGGAGCTGGAGCCGGATATTCTCTTTTATCCGGAGGAGCCGGCCGTCCGTGCGCCGCGGCAGGGGCTGGAGCCCGACCAGAAAAAGGCACTGTTCCGCATCATCGCCGCTGTCGTCATGCTGATCGCCGCATGGCTGCTGCCGGTCAAAGGCATCTGGCGGCTGCCGCTCTTTGCCGTCCCGTACCTGATCGCGGGATATCCCGTGCTGTTCAATGCCGTGCGGAATCTGCTGCACGGTCAGCTCTTTGACGAATCCCTGCTGATGACGCTCGCAACCTTCGGCGCCTTCGCAATCGGGGAATATCCCGAAGCGGCATTCGTCATGATCTTTTTCCAGACCGGCGAGCTGTTTGAGGACATCGCCGTCGGGCGGAGCCGCCGTTCGATTTCGGCGCTCATGGACATCCGCCCCGACCGTGCCGTTGTCCTGCGCGGCGGCGAGGAGTACACGGTAGCCCCTGACACCGTCGCAGTCGGGGAGACGGTCATCGTGCGGCCGGGTGAGCGCATCCCGCTGGACGGCGTGGTGCTTTCCGGCAGAACAACCGTCCAGACCGCCGCCCTGACGGGTGAGAGCGTGCCGTCGGTTGTCTCCGAGGGCGATGCCGTATTCAGCGGCACGATCAACCAGAGCGGACTGATCTCCGTGCGCGTCAGCAGCACCTATGCCGAGGGCACTGTCTCGAAGATTCTGGAGCTGGTTGAATCCGCGTCCGAAAAGAAATCGAAGGCAGAGCGGTTTATCACACGGTTTTCCCGCGTGTATACGCCCGCCGTCGTGATCTGTGCCGTGCTGCTCGCGCTGATTCCGCCGCTGTTCCTGCATCAGCCGTGGACAGACTGGCTGCACCGCGCCTGCGTGTTCCTGATGGTCTCCTGCCCCTGCGCACTGGTTGTCTCGGTACCGCTGAGCTTCTTCGGCGGCATCGGTGGCGCGTCCCGCTGCGGCATTCTCGTCAAGGGCGCAAACGATCTGGAGCGGCTGGCGTCTGTGGATACCGTCGTCTTTGACAAAACCGGTACGCTGACACACGGCGTTTTCGCAGTGGAGGCAGTCCACCCGCAGGAATGCACCGCCGATGAGCTGCTTGACATTGCGGCAGCGGCAGAGCAGCGCTCGACACATCCGGTCGGCGAGTCGATCATCCGTGCGCACGGCGGGCATCTCGATCCGTCCCGTCTGACGGCGGTTGAGGAAATTGCCGGCATGGGCCTGCACGCGGTCATCGACGGCAAAGACTACGACATCGGCAGCAGCAAGCTCATGGAGCGCTGCGGGGTCAAATGGCGCGACTGTCACCACGACGGCACGATCATCCATATCGCCGAGGGAAAAACCTATCTGGGCCATATCGTCATCAATGATCAAATCAAAGCAGACGCGAAGAAAACAATCGCCGACCTCAAATCGCTCGGCATCGCCCGCACGGTGATGCTGACCGGCGATGTGCAGAAGGTCGCGGACCGCGTCGCGGAAACGGTCGGCGTGGACGAGGTGAAAGCGCATCTGCTCCCCGCGGACAAGGTCGCCGCAGTGGAAGCGCTGACGGCATCGGGCAGCCGGACGGCATTTGTCGGTGACGGCATCAACGATGCGCCGGTGCTGATGCGTGCGGATGTCGGCATCGCCATGGGCGCGATGGGCAGTGACGCCGCAATGGAAGCGGCGGACATTGTCCTGATGGACGACCGGATCGGAAAGCTCGGCACGGCGATTGCAACGGCGCGCAAGACCATGCGCATCGTAAACGAGAACATCTGGTTTGCGATCGGCATCAAGCTGCTGATTCTGGCGCTGGGCGCCTTCGGCGTGGTCAGCCTGTGGCTGGCAATGTTCGGCGATGTCGGCGTCCTGATGCTGGCGGTGCTGAACGCGCTGCGAGCGATGCGTCCGGCCATGGCGGAACAGCCGGCGCGGGAGCATTCGCATACGCATCACCACGACGACGACTGCGGCTGCGGACACGAGCATCATCACCACCATGACGACGATGACGATGACGACTGTGACTGCGGGCACGAGCATCATCACCACCATGACCATGACGACGATGACGACGACTGCGGACACGGGCATCATCACCACCATGACGACTGTGACTGCGGGCATGAGCATCATCACCACAAGCACGCGTAAGAACAGCAAACGCAAAGCGCTCCGGTTGCCTTCCGGAGCGCTTTTTCTGAAGAATGACGGGATCCTGCCGGTGTGACCGCACAGCGCAGGATCCCCTCTGCACAGAATCACCGGATATTACGCGTCTGCCGGATTCCCCTGAATGCTGCTCAGCAGGAATCCCCGTTGCCTTTGACCTTCACAATCAGCGCGATAATGTTGAAAATCAGCATCAGCGTGCAGAAGGCAGCCCAGAGATACAGTGCCTTAAAAGAGCCTGCGGTGAGAAAACCGACCAGCGCGGCAACGCCGTACAGCACGATGCCGGTCACGGAGCCGCCGATGCCGGCGCCCTTTCTGGCAGCGATCATCACGATGCCGCCCGCAAGCATGAGCGCAAAGACAAGGAAGCCGCCGCTGCCGCCGGACTCATTGTTTTCAAGCAGCGTGTTCGCAGTACCGGCTGCGCAGGACTGAAGCAGTACGATGACGCAGAACACAATCGACAGAATGCCAAGAACGAGCTTTGTAACTTTCATAATTCTACCTCCTGTAATCAAAAAAGAAATGTGTGTGCGTGCCGGTGATGTGTGCATAAGCTGCTGTCTCCGCGCAGAGCCGGTGTCCGTCTGTGCAGAGAGCGGGGTTCACGGGGCGCTATCTGTCCTGTTCTCCGGCATCATGCGAAGCGGATTCGTCTTCGGCATTCCGGTTCGGGTAATCCGGCGCTTCCGGCAGACCCGTCAGGGGATTGCCGTCCGCCGCGCCGCTCAGCGAGCTTTGCAGCGCCGCAATCTGCTCACGGTACCGCTGCTCCGCGATGGTCTTGGACACCGTTGCCTGTGAGACGCCGAAAAACCCGCCGATCTTCTCCTGCGAATGCCCCGCGTTGTAGAGACCGTAGATCAGCTGTTTCTCCGCGTCGGACAACTTCTTTTGCATCTTGCCGCCTCCTTTCGGTGTTCCGTTGTGTTTAAATTATAACACCTTTTCATGCGCCTGTCAAGATTATTCGATAACTTTTCATTCGATAATTGCAAAATTCATCGTTTTGCATATATCAGGCGCATTTCGCAGGCTATTTTCTGACCATTTTGCGATCTAAAACGAAGAAATTCAGCGGCTCCACTGTATTTTATATATGTTATGCACAATTTTACGGCCGTATTCATCGCGGAAATTGACACGCAAAGTTATAATTTCTCAAAGCTGTTATTACATCGTGAGAAATGCCCGATTGCAGGCGCAAAAAAAGGACGCCCCGTTCAGCAGGGCGTCCCTTTTTACGGTCCGTGCGGGTGTCAGCCGACCAGACCGGAGCGTTCGATGCCTTCCGTGAAATGCTTTTGCAGGAAGGCGTAGAGAATCAGCATCGGCGTAATGGAAATCAGACAGCCGGCTTCCAGCCAGACAATCTTCTCCCGTGCGCTGATATTCGCGTTGGCATCGTTGAAGATTTCCTTGTTCAGCGTGCCGTTCAGATTGCGGAGCACCGTCGAGATCGTCTCCTTGTCCGTGAAGAACGAGCTCGCCACATAGTAATCGTTCCAGTACCAGACGATCGAGAACAGGAACACCGTCAGGAACGACGAACCCGCGTTCGGAATCATGACGCACAGGAAGGTCTTGAGCGGACCGCAGCCGTCCAGATAGGCGGCGTCCTCCAGCTCCTTCGGCAGCCCGCGGAAGAACTGCCGGAAGATAAAGATCATCAGGCCGGCACGGATGCCGTTTGCGGTCAGCGCAGGCAGATACATCACCAGCATATTGTCGATCAGGTTCACGCTGCCGAACAGGAAGTTTCGGAAGGTCATGTAGAGCGGAATCGAAATGATCTGCACCGGCACCAGAATCATCAGGATGACGACGCCGAACAGCAGATTCCTGCCCTTGAACCGGAACCGCGCAAAGCCGTAGCCCGTCAGCGCACAGGTGATGACCTGACAGACCGAACAGCCGAGATTCAGCAGCAGCGTATTGATGAGCGGATTGTTCCGTGCGGCATTTAAGTGCATGGCGTTGATCGTCTGCTTCATGATGCGGAGCGTGAAATGCCGCGGAATCCACATGACCGTCGGGTCGTTCATGTCGCGGTTTTCCCGGAAGGCGTAGGAGAGCATGAAAATCAGCGGCGTCAGAATGACAAAGCCGAGGCCGAACAGAATCAGGAACCGGAACACCGGCCAGCATTTCTCCGCAATCTGTCTTCTGCGCAGATACGCGATTTCAGAGCGGTTCATATTCTGCATCCGGATTTTCATGGCTTCCTTTTTCGTCATGCCCTCGCCGACCTCATGCGGCGGGTGAACATCCGGAATCGCGCTGGGCGGGAGATGCCCGGTGCGCTCCTCCGCGGGTGCGGTCTGCGAAAC